>NZ_JAPSIW010000526.1 GCF_031178505.1 Streptomyces sp.
CCGCGCCTCCGCGAGCCCCGGCAGGGACAGCGACTCCGGCTTCAGCGGCGCCCCGGTCCCCGAGGACGCCTTGCCTTCGGAGGGCGGCAACAGCACGAGCACGGTGGTTCTCCTTCGTACGGGGGAAACGGGGGTGCGGCCCCGGACAGCCAGCGTACGAGGTGCCACCCCGCCCCCGGCCCCGCCGCCCCTCCGAGGCGCGGCCGTCCCCGTACGGCTCCACGGCGCTGTCCCTCAACTCCCTCGCCCCGCCGAGGTGCCACGCCCCGCTCCGCCCCCTACGCTCGGTCCATGCCCCGCCGCCCTCTCCACGTGACCGGCGCAGCCGAGGCTCCCCTGCGGGCCGCCCTGCGCGCGCTGCGGACCGAACTCGCGGTCCCCGACTCCTTCCCGCCCGGTGTGCTCGCCGAGGCCGAGGCCGCCGCCAAGGCCCCGCGCCTGCCCGCGTACGACGCCACCGACCTGCCCCTGCTCACCATCGACCCGCCCGGCTCCACCGACCTCGACCAGGCCATGCACCTGGCCCGCCGGGCCGACGGCGGCTACCGCGTCCACTACGCCATCGCCGACGTCGCCGCCTTCGTCACCCCCGGCGGCGCCCTCGACGCCGAGGCCCACCGGCGGGTCCTCACCCTCTACTTCCCCGACGACAAGGTCCCGCTCCACCCCCCGGTCCTCTCCGAAGGCGCCGCCAGCCTCCTGCCCGGCGAACCCCGGCCCGCCCTGCTGTGGCGCATCGACCTCGACGCCGAGGGCCGCCGCGTCGCCACCGACGTCCGCCGGGCCCTCGTCCGCAGCCGCGCCCGGCTCGACTACGCGGGCGTGCAACGGCAGATCGACGCGGGCACCGCCGAGGAACCCCTCGCCCTGCTCCGCGAGATCGGCCGCCTCCGCGAGGCCCTCGAAGTCGAACGCGGCGGGATCTCCCTCAACGTCCCCGAACAGGAGATCGTCGCGCACGACCACAGCTACTCCCTCGTCTACCGCGCCCCGCTCCCCGCCGACGGCTGGAACGCGCAGATCTCCCTGCTCACCGGCATGGCCGCCGCCGACCTCATGACCGCCGCCGGCACCGGCATCCTCCGCACCCTGCCCACCGCCCCCGACGGCGCCGTCGCCCGGTTGCGCCGCTCCGCGCACGCCCTCGGCGTCGACTGGCCGCACCACGTCCCGTACGCGGAGGTCGTCCGCTCCGCCGACCCCACCGACCCGCGCCACGCCGCCTTCCTCCAGGAGTGCACGACCCTGCTGCGCGGCGCCGGCTACACCGTCTTCACCGACGGCCACGTCCCCACCCCGGCCGTGCACGCCGCCGTCGCCGACGAGTACACGCACTGCACCGCGCCCCTGCGCCGCCTCGTCGACCGCTACGCGGGCGAACTGTGCGTGGCCGCCGTCGCCGGGAACGAACCGCCCGAGTGGGTCCGGTCCGCGCTGCCCGCCCTGCCCGACACCATGGCCATGGGCACGCGCCGCGCGAGCGCCGTCGAACGCGAGAGCGTCGACGTGGTCGAGGCGGCACTCCTCAGCGGGCGGATCGGCGAACTCTTCGACGCCTACGTCATCGACGTGAAGGAGCGCGAGCCGTCCGTCGGCACCGTCCACCTGGAGAACCCGGCCGTCGTCGCCCGCGTCGCGGGCGGCACGGCCCCACTGCCGCTCGGGGAGTGGTTGCGGGTCAGGCTGGCCGAGGCGGATCCTGGACGGGCGAAGGTGCTGTTCGCGCCCGCGTGAGCGCCTCTTCCACGGCGCGTACGAGCGCGGTGGGGTCGTCCGCGTGACAGCGGATCAGCCGTACGGGCCGGGGCGCGCCCAGCAGCCTGGGCGCGTCCACCGGCGCGTTCAGCTCGATGGTGACGGAGGTCTGCGAGCCCACCGCCAGATTCAGCTCCCCCTCCGCCCCCTCGTGCGTGAACAGCGTCTCCCGGCGTACGGCGGTGATCCGCTCCCACGGCACGCGCACGTCCACGTGGGCCGCCTGCCGCAGCCTCAGGGCGTCCTCGAGCAGCAGGTGCGGGCGCGTGGCCGAGGCCGCGTGCAGCCCGAGGACGAACAGGACCGTGTACACGTCCAGGACGAGGACCACGGCGTGGGCCACGGGCAGATCGGCCAGCAGGTACGACATGCCGACGGTCTCCACCACGCACACGAACGCGAAGCCGTACATCAGCGCCGCCTGGTCCCGGGCGTGCGGGAACACCGCCCGCGCGCCCGCCACCCCGTGCGGGCGCCGCGCCACCCAGCGGCCGAGGCTCGCCATCAGCCGCAGCTCGTGCCCGATCAGCCGCAGCACGCTCTCCGGCACCAGCTCGCCCACCGCCTCCCGCCGCGAGAGGCCCCGCCGCCGCAGCCGCGTCCACACGGCCACTTCGGCCAGGAGGAGCGCCACGACGAGGGCCTCGGCGACGGCGAGGACGGCCGCCGGTATCCGTACCCCGCCCACCAGACATCCGGCCAGCACCAGCTCGGCCGGCAGGACGGCGTACGCCACCCACCGCAGCCCCCGCACCCCCGCACCACGCCCCCGCCCCGGAGCCCCGGCCCCGAGCTGTCCGGTCCTGTCACCCTCCGGTGGCGGGGTGGCGGGCCCGAGGTCCGCGGGCCGACCATCCCCCGGTCCCGGAGCCCCGGCCCCGAGCTGTCCGGTCCTGTCACCCTCCGGTGGCGGGTTGCCGGGCCCGATGCCCGTGGTGGCGGCGGCCTCCCGGGCCCCCGCCACCAGGGCCCCGGTGTCTGCTTCCGCCGCCCCCGGCCCCCGCCCCGGCCGCGCGACCCGCGCACCGCCCTCCCGCTGCTCTCCGCCGACCGTCACCGCAGCCCCTCCTTCCGCTCCCGCACCCACCGCATCGCGAGCCGTACCGCCGCCTCCTGCCCGGGGGAGAGGTCGGCGAAGAACGCGTCCGCGAGGCCCCCGGACCCCTCCTCCGGCAGCTCGGCCCCGCCGGCCTCGTCCGGCAGACAGTCCGCGAGCGCCCGGGCAGCCGCCGCGACCCGCGGATCGTCCGCCTCCGCACCGGCCAGCGCGTCGAGCAGCCCGTACACCTCCCGTGCGCCGGTGGCCGCGCGCCGCATCAGCTCCATCAGCCGGCCCCGCTCCTCCTCCGGCAGGACCGTGTCGAGAAGGGCCAGGATCTCCCGGTCCTTCGCGGCCATCGGGGAGTCCGGCAGCTCGCCCAGCCCCGCGAGGAGCGCGGTCAGCTCCGGCGACACCGGGCCCTCGGCGGTCAGCCGCCCCGCCCGCGCCTCGGCCAGCAGTTCCGCGAGCCGCGCCCGCCGGGCCCGTACGACGGCCTCCTGACGCGCCAGGTCCTCGTCCAGCTCCTCCAGCACCTCCACCAGCTCCCGCCCCTCGTCGTCCGCGAGCACGTCCCGCACCTCGTCGAGGCCGAGCCCCAGCTCCGCCAGCCGCCGCACCCGTGCGAGCAGCACCGCGTCCCGTACGCCGTACTCCCGGTATCCGTTCGCCCGCCGCCCGGGCTCGGGCAGCAGCCCGAGGTGGTGGTAGTGCCGCACGGCCCGAGGGGTCACCCCGACGAGCGCGGCGATCTCGCCGATCCGCATGGCCCCAGTAGAAACCCTGCCGTCGCGACAAGGTCAAGCACCGCTCCCCGGCCCGGCCGCCCCGAAACGGCGGGTAGCATGGTCGGCACGGCAGACGAGCCGGGCGGACGGCCGCGTGGGGATCCCCGGATCCTCCCGAGGAACGTCCGGGCTCCACAGAGCAGGGTGGTGGCTAACGGCCACCCGGGGTGACCCGCGGGACAGTGCCACAGAAAACAGACCGCCGGGGGCCTCGGCCCTCGGTAAGGGTGAAACGGTGGTGTAAGAGACCACCAGCGCCTGAGGTGACTCAGGCGGCTAGGTAAACCCCACCCGGAGCAAGGTCAAGAGGGGACGCCCCGGCGTCCCTGCGCGAATGTTCGAGGGCTGCTCGCCCGAGTTCGCGGGTAGACCGCACGAGACCGGCGGCAACGCCGGTCCTAGATGGATGGCCGTCACCCCGACGACCGCGAGGTCCCGGGGTACAGAACCCGGCGTACAGCCCGACTCGTCTGCCTCCCACACTCGGGCCCGGCCCGGGAGCCCGGGCGGGACCCTCCCCGGGCCCCGCCCCGTCACCGCCGTGAACGGCCGCGACGCCTGGTCAACGGATCTCCACCCGCTCCCCGTCGGACGCCGAGCCGACCGGCATGCCGAGCAGGTCGTCCCCCGACGGCCAGATACGCAGGGCCAGCGACGCCAGGTACACTCCGCGCGCACGGATGCGGTCCTCGTCCCAGCCGCCGCCCCAGTCGTCGACGGCGACGGTGGGCGGCGGATTGAGAAGGGTTCCATGGGTGAGCCGGAGAAGGCTGTGCTCGCCGAGCCACTGCCGCTTGTCCCGCCAGGCCATGTTGCCCAGGGCCGGGTTCAGCCGAGCCGTGACCAGCGTCAGATTCCCCAGCGTGTGCATCAGCTCGTCCCGGTCGGCGCCTTCCAGGGGATCGTCCTCCCGAGCGGGCCAGTTGTCGCGCCAGCTCTGGGGCATGACGTGCTCGATCGTGAGCTTCGCGCCGGCGTGCTCCCCGACCGGGGCGGTGAGCTGCTCGGTGTGGTCGGTGCGCAGTTCGTCCTCCAGGCCTTCCAGGAGGATGCGGACCCGGTGGCGGTACAGCCGGGAGTAGAGCGGGTCCTGCTCCAGGGCGGCACGGAACTCCGCGTCCGTGGGCCACTGCCGGTGATGTCCCTGCAGGGCGGACAGTGCCTTGATGACGGCTTCGTCCGCGCATTCGGGCTGCTGCGCCGCCACGCCGACGAGCTCGCGGAAGACATGGTTGTAGTCACGGTTGCTGAGGTTGAGGATCGCCCGCCGCACCAGGTAGCTGTCGAGGGCACGAATCACCCGCCGCCGTCGGTCCGGCGGCAGCACGTCCTCGCTCAACCCGTAGAGGAAGAGCAGCAGCGGCATCGGTGTCGACGTCTGCATGACCTTCATCCGGTACAGGAACCGGCCCTCCACCCCGTCCAGGGGATGCTGGTCGATGCCGTCGTAGAGCTCCGCGTACCGGGCGAGCTCCCCGAACACCTCCTCGGTGGGCGCGGAGGACTCGAACAACCAGCG
>NZ_JAPSIW010000527.1 GCF_031178505.1 Streptomyces sp.
GGTGCGCGGCGGGAGTCGCCTCCGCCCTCGGGGCATGTCCGGCTATGAGGGTCATGTCTCTCTTTCCTCAGGGCGTGGCGGGGCACGGGACCGCGACGGGGCGATCCCGCAGGGTGGGGCCGGGTACGGGTCAGCGGTCGCCGGTACGGGTGGGGGACGTGGTCGTGCCGGTGCTCGTGGGGATGCCGCCGGGCACGGTGGTGCGGGGTGGCGAGGGGGGTGGCGAGGTCGTGGCGGCCGTGGTCCCGCCGGTGGCGGGCGGCCGGGTCGTACCGGCCGGAGCCGTGGGCGAGGGGCGGCTCGCCGAAGGGCTCGTGGCGGGCAGGACCGGCTCGGAGGACCCCGGCAGCAGGGTGGTGAGGGCCGCTCCCCCGCCGCCCACCAGGAGGCAGGCCGCCGCCGCGCAGACGGCGAGGCGGCGCCGGTGGGCCCGGCGGCCCCGGGCGGAGATCTCCGCGGCGGTCGGGAGGGCGGCGCGGGCCCGTCCCGCCTCCGCGGCTTCCTGGAACAGCGACCGCAGCGGGTCGTGGGGCTCATGCACCGGGTGCCTCCTCACGGGGCGCGGGCTCGATACGGGGGTCGTCGATCCGGTGGGCGAGGGCCGCGCGGCCACGCGCCAGGTGGGTCTTGACGGTGCCGGTCGACAGACCGGTCTCGCCGGCGACCTGATCCACGCTCAGATCGCACAGATAGTGGAGGGTGAGCGTGCGCCGCTGCTGGGGAGGCAGCCCGCGCAGGGCCTCGACGAGGACGAGGTGGTCCGGTTCGGGCCCGGCCACCACCGGGGGCGCCCCGCCGCGCCGCCAGGCCTCGGTCGTCCGCCGCCGGAACCGCCACCGGCTCACCGCGAGCCGCCACGCGACCGTCCGGATCCACGCCTCGGGCTGCCCGTCCCGGTCGAGCTGCCGCCTGCGGCTCCAGCCCTTGACGAAGGCCTCCTGCACGACGTCCTGCGCCTCGTGCAGGTCGCCGAGCATCACGTACAACTGGCCCGTGAGCCGCGCCACCGCGTGGGCGTAGAACTCTTCGAACTCCTCGACGGTCAACTGCGCTCTCCCGGATCTCCGACAACACCCCCCATACGCCGGGGGCGGGGCGCCCGGTTGACACCGGGCGCGGGAAACCAGGGTGATCGTGATCACGGAACCGTACGGCCCCCGACACGCGTCCGGGGTCGCCGGCTCCCCGACCGCCCGGGCACCCCGCCGCCGGGGATGATCCCGTCGCGTACGTGACCACGGCGGCGGCAGGGCCGATACTCGGCAGGGGCACCCCGGCGGCCACCGCCGGGACCGGCCTTCGAGCAGCACGCACCACCGTCAGCCGCACACCGTCAGACCAGCCGGCCGGACGGCCCGCCCCCGGGAGGAGAGCGGGCCGCCGGCTCGCGAGGCCCGAGGAGACCGCTGTGAAGATGCTCATCAACGTCCCCGAGACCGTCGTCGCCGACGCCCTGCGGGGGATGGCCGCCGCGCATCCCGAGCTCACCGTGGACGTGGAGCGGAGGGTGGTGGTGCGGCGGGACGCGCCGGTGGCCGGGAAGGTGGCGCTGGTGTCGGGCGGCGGGTCGGGGCACGAGCCGCTGCACGCGGGGTTCGTGGGGCCCGGGATGCTGGACGCCGCGTGTCCGGGCGAGGTGTTCACCTCGCCCGTGCCCGATCAGATGGTGCGGGCCGCGGCGGCCGTCGACAGCGGCGCCGGGGTGCTGTTCGTCGTCAAGAACTACACCGGTGACGTGCTGAACTTCGAGATGGCGGCCGAACTGGCGGAGGACGAGGGCGTACGGATCGCCCGGGTCCTCGTCGACGACGACGTGGCGGTCACGGACAGCCTGTACACGGCGGGGCGGCGCGGCACCGGCGCGACGCTGTTCGTGGAGAAGATCGCCGGGGCCGCCACCGAGGAGGGCGCGCCGCTGGAGCGGGTCGAGGCCGTGGCACGGCGGGTGAACGAGCGGTCCCGCTCCTTCGGGGTGGCCCTCGGCGCCTGCACCACACCGGCGAAGGGATCGCCGACCTTCGACCTGCCCCCCGGCGAACTGGAGCTGGGCGTGGGCATCCACGGCGAGCCGGGCCGGGAGCGGCGGGCCATGATGACGGCCCGGGAGATCGCCGACGTCGCCGTCGAAGCCGTCCTGGACGACCTGCGGCCCACCGGCCCGGTCCTGGCGCTGGTCAACGGCATGGGCGGGACACCCCTGCTGGAGCTGTACGGCTTCCACGCGGAGGTGGCGCGGGTGCTCGGGGAGCGCGGGGTGCCGGTCGCCCGGGCCCTGGTGGGGAACTACGTGACCTCGCTGGACATGGCCGGCTGTTCGGTGACGCTGTGCGAGGCGGACGAGGAGCTGCTGCGTCTGTGGGACGCGCCCGTGCGGACGGCCGCGCTCCGCTGGGGGCTGTGAGCCGGGGCCGCCGGACACATCGGCAGGGACACACGGGAGAGGACCGGGATGACGGAGACGGCGGGAACGTACGGCACGGAGTTCTTCGTGCGCTGGCTGGAGGCGGTGGCCGAAGCGGTCGAGCGGGAGGCCGACCGGCTGACCGAGCTGGACGCGGCCATCGGCGACGCCGACCACGGGGCCAACCTGCGGCGCGGTTTCACGGCCGTGCGCAAGGCCTTGGAGGAGGAGCCGCCGACGGCACCGGGAGCGGTGCTCGTCGCGGCCGGGAAGCAGTTGATCTCCACGGTCGGCGGGGCGTCGGGACCCCTCTACGGCACGCTGCTGCGGCGCGCGGGCAAGGCGCTCGGCGACGATCCGCAGGTGACCCGGGAGCGGTTCGCCGGGGCGCTGGGCGAGGGGGTGGAGGCCGTTTCCCGGCTGGGCGGCGCGGCACCGGGGGACAAGACGATGCTGGACGCGCTCGGGCCGGGTGTGGAGGGGCTGAAGGTGTCCTTCTCGGCAGGACGGGACCGGGCCGGTGAGGGCGCCGCCGGAACCGTGCCGCTGCGGGCGCGCAAGGGCAGGGCCAGCTACCTGGGCGAGCGCTCGGCCGGGCACGAGGACCCGGGCGCGGCCTCCTCGGCGCTGCTGTTCGCGGCGCTCGCCGCCACGGCCCGCGCGGAGGCGGCGGACGGGACGAGGACGGACGGGGAGGGGGCGGCATGAGCGCCGGACGGGACGACGACGGACGGGGAGGGGGCGGCATGAGCGCCGGACGGGTCGGGATCGTCCTGGTCTCGCACAGCGCCGGGGTGGCGGCGGCCGTGGCCGAACTGGCCCGGGGCCTCGCCGGTGGCGGCGACACGGCTCCGGTCCGGCCGGCCGGCGGCACCCCGGGCGGGGGCCTGGGCACGAGCGCGGAGCTGATCGCCGAGGCGGCGCGGGCGGTCGACGGCGGCGCCGGGGTGGCCCTCCTCGTCGACCTGGGCAGCGCCGTGCTCACCGTGAAGGCGCTGCTCGCGGAGGGCGGCGAACTGCCCGAGGGCGCCCGGCTGGTGGACGCCCCCTTCGTGGAGGGCGCCGTCGCGGCCGTGGTGACCGCGAGCGCGGGCGCCGGCCTGGACGAGGTCGCGGCGGCGGCCTCGGAGGCGTACACCTACCGCAAGGAGTGAGACGGGGGCCGGTGTGCGCGGGGGCGTGCGACGACAGCGCGCAGTGAGCGGGAGAACGCGCCGGGTGGCCGCCGTGTTGTGATGCACCTGGTCAACCCACTAGTGTCACAGCGCCTTGGTGTACGGGAAACCGGTGCAGTACCGGTGCGGCCCTCGCCACTGTGATCGGGAGGTCCGGCTCCATCCCCCAGGGGAAGCCACTGCATCGCCGCGGGAGACCGCCGGGGTGTGGGAAGGCGGAGTCGGGCGGCATGACCGTCAGCCAGGAGACCGGCCAAGGCGCGTTGTCCATCCACGAGGTGCTGGAGAGGGTCTCCCAACCATGCATATAGCCGAGGGGTATCTGCCCCCTGTGCACGCCGCCGCCTGGAGCGTCGCGGCCGCACCGTTCGTCGTCCACGGAGTCCGCGCGCTGACCCGCGAGGTGCGGTCCAACCCCGAGTCCACCCTGCTGCTGGGCGCCTCCGGCGCCTTCACCTTCGTCCTGTCCGCGCTGAAGCTTCCCTCGGTGACGGGCAGTTGTTCGCACCCGACCGGTACCGGGCTCGGCGCCATCCTGTTCCGGCCGCCGATCATGGCGGTGCTCGGCACCCTCACGCTCCTCTTCCAGGCGCTGCTCCTGGCGCACGGCGGCCTGACCACCCTCGGCGCGAACGCCTTCTCCATGGCCGTCGCCGGCCCGTGGGCGGGGTACGGGACGTACCTCCTGCTGCGCAGGTCCGGGGCGCCGCTGATGGTGAGCGTGTTCTCCGGCGCGTTCGTGGCGGACCTCTCGACGTACTGCGTGACCAGCGTGCAGCTGGCCCTCGCCTTCCCCGACCCCGGAAGCGGCGTGGCGGGCGCGCTGGCCAAGTTCGGCGGCATCTTCGCGGTGACGCAGATCCCGCTGGCGGTCAGCGAGGGCCTGCTCACGGTCCTCGTGATGCGGCTCCTCGCGCAGTCCAGCAAGGGCGACCTGATCCGGCTCGGCGTTCTCGCCCGGCCGGCCGGGGCCGCCGGTGACGCCGCGCCGTCCGAGGGGGCGAACGCCCGATGAGCCGGAACGCGAAGATCAACACGCTGCTGCTGCTCGTCGTAGTGGCCCTGGCGGTGCTGCCGCTCGCCCTCGGTCTCGGCGACCACAAGGAGGAGCCCTTCGCCGGGGCGGACGCCGAGGCGGAGACGGCGATCACGGAGCTGCGGCCGGACTACGAGCCCTGGTTCGCCCCGCTGTACGAGCCGCCGTCCGGCGAGGTCGAGTCGGCGCTGTTCGCCCTCCAGGCGGCGCTGGGCGCCGGTGTCCTCGCGTACTACTTCGGCCTGCGGCGCGGGCGGAGGCAGGGCGAGGCCCACGCGGAGCGCGGGATGCCGGTACAGAGCCCCGGCGGACCTCGGACGTCCGCTCCGGGCGCCGGGGCCTCCGGCGGGCGAGCCCCGGGGGCGGCGTCCGGGGACGCCGGGGCCTCGCCCGAAGGAGCCCGGGGCACCGGGGCCGGGGAAAGAAGCACGCGCGCGTCCGGGGCAGGGCCGGTCGCCCCGCCCGCGTCCCCCTC
>NZ_JAPSIW010000528.1 GCF_031178505.1 Streptomyces sp.
GCACCCTGCACGAGTGGTGGCCCCTGGACGCGGGGGAGTCCGTCGCCTGCGAGGGCTTCAGGGGGTCCCTGTGGTCCGAGGAGCTGGAGGCCGACGGTTCCGCCGACGAGACCGTGCCGTACCGGGGGGGCGAACTCGACGGACTGCCCGCCGTCCTGCGCAAGGGCCGGGCCTGGTACGTCTCCACGCTCCCGGAGCCGGAAGCGCTGCGCGACCTGCTGGCCCGGATCGCCTCCGCCGCCGGCGTCCGGCCGGTGCTCGACGGCCTCCCCGAGCAGGTCGAGGCCGTCCGCCGGGGCGAGGTGCTGTTCGTGCTCAACCACGGCCGCGAGCCGGTGACCGTCGAGGTGCCCGGCACTCACCGCGACCTCCTCACGGGGACGTCCGTCACCGACCGGGTCGCCCTCGGCCGCTACGGCGTGGCGGTGCTCCGGCCGTGACCGCCGCCGACGGGCTCGTCCACGGCACCGGGGAACCACCCCGGCCGCCCGCCGTGAGGACGGCTCTCCGAGCGGCGACGGCCCGCCCTCCCGGCGCCCTCGTGCCCGCTGATCCGAACGCGGAGCGGGGCGTCGTCACCTTCGCACGGGGGCCGGCCGAGCGGTGACGGCGCTCACCGGCGGCCACCCCGGCCGGCCGCCGCGCTCCCCGTGCTCCCGGCCCGCCGCCTGGAGCGCGGAGCGCCCACCGACTGCCCCGACGGGATGGCGGCCCGGCTGCGAGGCCCCGGCTGCTCCGCCACGGACGCCCTCGGCCCCCGTCCCGCAGGAACGGGGGCCGGGGGCCGGCGGTGCGCCGGTCACGGTCGCACCACCCGTACGGCGTACCGCCCCTGTACGTCGTACTGCCCCCGTACGGCGCGCCGGTCCACGCGTCAGGGGGCCGCCCCGCTGCTCGCCCGCACCGTCAACTCCGGTGCGATGAGGGAGACCTCGTCGGTGCCGCGACCGTCGATCTTGGCGACCAGATGCTCCACCGCCTGCCGGCCCATCTCCTGTGCGGGGATGGAGACCGACGTCAGGGGCACCGAGGCCTGGACAGCCACCTGCTCCGGGCAGATCGCGACCACCGACACGTCCTCGGGGACGGCGCGGCCCTGCCGGCGCAGCAGGGCGAGCAAGGGCTCGACCGCCTGCTCGTTCTGCACGACGAGCCCGGAGGTGCCCGGGCGCTCGTCGAGGATGCGGGTGAGGGTGGCGGCGATCGCGTCGTAGCCGCCGCCGCAGGGCCGGTGCAACACTCCGACGCCCAACTCCCGTGCGCGGGAACGGAGCCCGTCGACCGTGCGCTCGGCGAACCCGGTGTGCCGTTCGTAGACCGCCGGGGCCTCGCCGATGACGGCGATGTCACGATGGCCGAGCATCGCCAGGTGCTCCACGCACAACGCGCCGGTCGCCCTGAAGTCGAGGTCGACGCAGGTCAGTCCTGAGGTGTCGGCGGGCAGTCCGATCAGCACGGAAGGCTGGTCGGCGCCGCGCAGCAACGGCAGCCGCTCGTCGTCGAGTTCGACGTCCATGAGGATCATCGCGTCGGCGAGCCCACTGCCGATGACACGGCGGACGGCCTCGGGACCCTCCTCGCCGGTCAGCAGCAGCACGTCGTACCCGTGCGCCCGGGCCGTCGTGGCGACCGCGATGGCGATCTCCATCATCACCGGCACATACATGTCGGTGCGCAGGGGAACCATCAGCGCGATGATGTTCGACCTGCTGCTGGCCAGCGCCCGCGCGCCCGCGTTCGGGTGGTATCCCAGCTCGCGGATGCTCTGCTCGACCTGCAGCCGGGTGGCCGCGGAGATGGGCCGCTTGCCGCTGAGGACATAGCTCACCGTGCTCGCCGACACTCCGGCGTGCCGGGCGACCTCGGCAAGGGTTACCATCCAGCTCTCCCAGCCTTGTGAAGCGCTTCGATCAGGTGAGCGCACCGCTCCTGCGTGACATGTACGCCGACCCTATCTCCGGCGCAGTGGCTTGTCCATCCTTGTTGAAGCGCTTCAATGCCCTCCACGGATCCGCTCGCGGTTCGGGTCGGCAGCGGGAGGCCGGCCGTTCAGCGGTCGAGGGGCTCGTAGTCGAACCAGTCGAAGCGGACGGTGCCTTCCGCGGCGTACATGCCGATGACCCGGCCCGTGAAGCCGCCGGCGACCTCGGTCGACAGGTAGCGGCCGTCGAGGGTCGCGAGTTCCGTGCGCGCGCCGTCGGGCCGCTCGACACCGAGGGAGACGACGTCGGGCCCTGTGCGCGGCCCGTACGGACTCGGCGGTTCCGTGATCGTGACGGAGAGGATCACCGGCCCGGCGGGCACGGACCGCACCGCCACCACCGTGCGCAGGGAGCCGACGCGCGCGATGACCCGGACCTCCGTGCCGGACACCTCGATCGCGTAGTGGTGCCGCTCGTCGAGCCGGACGGCGAGGCCGCCGCGCCCCTCGGAGGGATCGACCAGGGTGCGCGCCCGGCACGCCAGGTGCTGCTGGCGCCGGCCGGTGAACACCACGTCGGGCTCGTCCAGGGAGCTTCCCCGCGCGCGGAGGGTCAGCCAGCCGGGGCGCTCCTGCGTGGTGCAGAGTTCGGCCGGCCGGTCGCGCAGGGAGATCCAGGACGGTCGCAGTTCGGCGAGGTCGAAGTCGTCCCGCCGCTCCTCGACGGGGCCGGGCGAGAGCGGCCACGGGAGCTCGGGCAGGTCCAGGGCCACCTCGCCGACGACCGGCCAATCGTCCACCCAGGTCACGGGGGCCAGGAAGGTCTCCCGGCCGAGCACGTGCCAGCCCGGCGTGCCGCCGCCGGGCCGGACGCCGAGCAGCACCATCCACCAGGAGCCGTCGGGGCCTTGAACCAGGTCGGCGTGCCCCGTGTTCTGCACGGGATGGTCGGTGCCGCGGTGGGTGAGGATCGGGTTGGCCGGGCACGGCTCGAACGGGCCGGCAGGCGAGGGGCCGCGGGCGATCGAGACACCGTGGCCGCGCTCGGTGCCGCCCTCGGCGATGAGGAGGTACCAGTAGGCGCCGATCCGGTACAGGTGCGGCGCCTCCGGGGCCTTGGCGCCGGGCCCACCCGACCAGAGCCGGTGCGGTGTTCCGTACGTCTGCCCGGTCGACGGGTCGAGACGGACCTGCGAGACCCCGGCGACCGTGCACCAGCAGGTGCCGTCGTCCTCCCACGCCAGGTCGGGATCGATGCCGGGGACGCCCGGCGCCCGGATGGGGTCCGACCAGGGGCCGGCGGGGTCGGTGGCCGTGACGATCAGGTTGCCGCCGCCCTCGCTGCAGTTGGTGACGATCAGCCAGAAGCGGCCGTCGTGGTGGCGCAGGGTGGGGGCGTAGATCCCGCCGGAGGACGGCATGGAGGTGGGCAGCCGCAACTGGGCCGGCCGGTCCAGGGCGTTGCCGATCTGCGTCCAGTGCACCAGGTCGCGGCTGTGGAAGAGGGGTACGCCGGGGAAGTACTCGAAGCTGGAGCAGGCCAGGTAGTAGTCGTCGCCGACGCGGCAGACGCTGGGGTCGGGGTGGAAGCCGGGGATCACGGGGTTGGTGAAGCGCTGGTCCGGTCGGCGCAGTGGTGGCACCCGGGAGGTCCTCTCGTCGGTTCGTGAGGGAGTCGTGGCGTGACGGGGATGGTTCAGGGAGCGCCGGGGGTCGTGGGGGTGATGCGGAGCAGGACGGCGGACGGCGCGGTGGGCAGGGTCAGGCTCAGCTCGGCCGTGCCGGGCAGCCAGGTGGAGGCGGCCCGACCGGTCGAGGGGTGGAGCAGGTCGACACGGGCGGCCGTGTCCCGCAGGTGGGGCAGGTGCAGCGTCGCCGTGGCGTCGGTTCCCGGGCGGCGCCAGGCCGTGAGGTATGTGGTGGCGGGCGTGCGCATGGCCAGGGCGATCCAGGGGGCGTCCCAGGCGGGGAGGCCCAGGGGCCAGGACGGCAGGGCGTGCGGCAGGTCGGCGCGGATGGCCTTGTACACCGCTACCGCCTCGTGGACCAGGGCGCGGGCCTCCGGGGCGAGTTCGGGAAGGCGGCCGGAGAGATGGATCCGGCCGAGCAGCGCGTTGGTCATGGTGAAGGCCACCTCGTCGAGGGAGTCCTCCGGTCGGGGGTACGCCCAGACGGCGCCCTGTTCGGGGGTGACGGCGGTGGGCGCGGAGGCCGCGATGGGCGCGTAGAGGTGGAGGTTCTGCTGGTCGCTGGTGGACTGCAGCTGCAGCCGGGAGAGGATGGCGTCGTCCCAGCGCATGCCGCCGGAGGCGCAGTTCTCCACCACCAGGTGCGGGTGGCGGTCGAGGACGCCGTCGAGCCAGTCGAGGTGCGCCCGGTTGTGACCGAGCAGGCCGTCGCCCGGGGTCTCGCCGGGGTGGGCGCTGGTACCGGAGCCGGGGTCGATGTTGTGGTCGAGTTTGAGGTAGCCGACGCCCCACTCGCCGACCAGGCGGTCCACGACCCGGTCCAGATGGGCACGGGCGGCCGGGTGGCGCAGGTCCAGGTGGTGCCGGCCGGTCTCCGTGACGCGGGCGCCGTCGCGGCGGAAGAACGCCTCGTCGGGCAGGGAGGTGGCCATGGGGCTGTGGACGCCGATGACTTCCGGTTCCAGCCACAGGCCGGGGACCATGCCGCGTCGGCGGATGTGGTCCAGTACCTCGTGGATCCCCTTCTCGCCGGGGAAGCGCGAGGCGGCCGGCTCCCAGGCACCGACGCTGGTCCACCAGCCACCGTCACCGTCGTCGTACCAGCCCGCGTCGATGACGAAGTGCTCGGCGCCGGCCTCGGCCGCCGCGTCGATCAGAGGCAGCAGCTTGTCGGTGGTGGGGTCGCCCATCAGGCAGTTCATGTAGTCGTTGAAGATGACGGGCAGGCGCTGGTGGTCGGTATGAGGGCGGCGCCGGGCGCGGCGGTAGCGGGTCAGCGCGGCGAACGCGGAGTCGGGGCCGCCGTCGGCGCCGAAGGCCAGCGCGGCGGGTACGGTACGGAAGGCGGCGCCGGGCTCCAGGGCGTGCCGCCAGCCGTGGTGGGTGGCGGTGGGCCCGAACAGGGCGGCGTAGGCGGCTCCTTCGTGCTCCTGGCACTCCCAGCGCCAACCTCCGCCGTTGTGCTCGAC
>NZ_JAPSIW010000529.1 GCF_031178505.1 Streptomyces sp.
ACCGCCGACGACCAGGCCGAGGAGCCGGTCCCGGCCGGCACGTCCCCGGACTCCGGGCCGGAGGTGGCGCACGCGGCCGATGTGACGCCCGTGGAGGCCCCGGCTGACCAGGCAGCGCCTGGTCAGGCGCCGGTGGGCGAGGTTCTGGCGGGCCAGGCGCCGGCGGACCAGGGTCCGTCGCACGAGGCGCCGGTGGGCGAGGTTCTGGCGGATCAGGCGCCGGTGGGCGAGGCCCTGGTGGACCAGGCGCCGGCCCACCGGGCACCGGCGGACCAGGCCCCGGACCCCGCGACCGTGGAAGCGGCGCCCCCGCATCCGCCCGCCGAGAGCGACGAGCACCCGAACGTCTCGTACACCCTGCGGGTCAACGGCACCGACCGCCCCGTCACCGACTCCTGGATCGGCGAGTCCCTGCTCTACGTCCTGCGCGAGCGCCTCGGCCTCGCCGGGGCCAAGGACGGCTGCTCCCAGGGCGAGTGCGGCGCGTGCAACGTGCAGGTCGACGGCCGGCTCGTCGCCTCCTGCCTGGTGCCGGCCGCGACCGCCGCCGGCTCCGAGGTGCGTACGGTCGAAGGCCTGGCCGTGGACGGCGAACCGTCCGACGTCCAGCGGGCCCTGGCCCGCTGCGGCACCGTCCAGTGCGGCTTCTGCATCCCGGGCATGTGCATGACGGTGCACGATCTCCTGGAGGGCAACCACGCCCCCACCGAGCTGGAGACGCGGCAGGCGCTCGCCGGCAACCTCTGCCGCTGCTCCGGCTACCGCGGCGTCCTCGAAGCGGTACGGGACGTCGTCGCCGAACGGGAGGCGAGCGCCGCGGCCACCTCGCCCGAGGCTCCCGGCGAAGCCCGCGTCCCGCACCAGATCCCCCACCCGCACGACGGAGGCATGGCGTGAGCAGCGACGCGATCACCGCGGCTCCCACGGCTCTGGACCACCCCGCCCCGGCCCCCGGCGAGGAGCAGGCCGCCCACGGCATCGGCGCCTCCCTCCCGCAGGCGGAGGCCCGGGCCAAGACCGAGGGCACCTTCCCGTACGCCTCCGACCTGTGGGCCGAGGGGCTGCTGTGGGCCGCGCTCCTGCGCTCCCCGCACGCGCACGCGCGGATCGTCTCGGTCGACACGAGCGCCGCCGCCGCGATGCCGGGCGTACGGGCGGTGGTGACGGCCGCCGACGTGCCGGGCGCCGCCACCTACGGCCGCCGCGTCGCCGACCGTCCCGTCTTCGCCGACGGCCTGGTCCGCCACCACGGCGAGGCGATCGCCGCCGTGGCCGCCGACCACCCGGACACGGCCCGGCTCGCCGCCGCCGCCATCCACGTCGAGTACGAGCTCCTCGAACCGGTCACCGACCCGGAGAAGGCCTTCGCCGCCGAGGCCCTCCACCCGGACGGCAACCTCATCCGGCACATTCCGCTCCGCTTCGGGGACCCGGAGGCGACCGGCGAGGTCGTCGTCGAGGGCCTCTACCGGATCGGCCGCCAGGACCCGGCCCCCATCGGCGCCGAGGCCGGCCTCGCCGTGCCCCGCCCGGACGGCGGCGTGGAGATCTACACCGCCTCCACCGACCCGCACACCGACCGCGACCTCGCCGCCGCCTGCTTCGGCCTGCCGCCCGAGCAGGTCAAGGTCGTCGTCACCGGCGTCCCCGGCGCCACCGGCGACCGCGAGGACCCCGGCTTCCAGATCCCCCTGGGCCTCCTGGCGCTGCGCACCGGCTGCCCGGTGAAGCTCACCGCCACCCGCGAGGAGTCCTTCCTCGGCCACTCCCACCGCCACCCCACCCTCCTGCGCTACCGCCACCACGCGGACGCGGACGGCCGCCTGGTCAAGGTCGAGGCGCAGGTGCTCCTCGACGCGGGCGCGTACGCGGACTCCTCCTCCGAGTCCCTCGCGGCGGCCGTGGCCTTCGCCTGCGGTCCGTACGTCGTCCCGCACGCCTTCGTGGAGGGCTGGGCGGTCCGCACCAACAACCCCCCGTCCGGCCACGTGCGGGGCGAGGGCGCGATGCAGGTCTGCGCGGCCTACGAGGCACAGATGGACAAACTGGCCGCCAAACTCGGCCTGGACCCGGCCGAGTTGCGAATGCGGAACGTCATGGCGACGGGCGACATCCTGCCCACCGGCCAGACGGTGACCTGCCCCGCGCCGGTAGCCGAACTCCTGGCCGCCGTACGGGACTTCCCACTGCCACCGCTGCCCAAGGACATTCCCGAGGAGGACTGGCTGCTGCCCGGCGGCCCCGAGGGCGCGGGCGAACCCGGAGCCGTCCGCCGGGGCGTCGGCTACGCCCTCGGCATGGTGCACATGCTGGGCGCGGAGGGCACGGACGAGGTCTCCACGGCGACGGTACGGGTCCAGGACGGCGTCGCGACGGTCATCTGCTCGGCGGTGGACACCGGTTCGGGCTTCTCGACCCTGGCCCGCCAGATCGTCCAGGAGATTCTCGGCATCGACGAGGTCCACGTCGCTCCTGTCGACACCGACCAGCCCCCGGCCGGACCCGCCGCCCACGGCCGCCACACCTGGGTGTCGGGCGGCGCGGTCGAACGGGCCGCGAAGATGGTCCGCACGCAGCTCCTCCAGCCGCTGGCCCACCAGTTCGGCATGTCCACCGAGCTCCTCCAGATCACCGACGGCAAGATCACCTCGTACGACGGCGTGCTCTCCACCACGGTCACCGAGGCCCTGGACGGCAAGGAACTCTGGGCCACCGCCCAGTGCCGTCCCCACCCGACCGAGCCCCTGGACGACGCCGGCCAGGGCGACGCCTTCGTCGGCCTGGCCTTCTGCGCCATCCGCGCGGTCGTGGACGTGGACATCGAACTCGGCGCCGTACGCGTCGTCGAGATGGCCGTCGCCCAGGACGTCGGCCGCGTCCTCAACCCGGCCCAACTGGCCACCCGCATCGAGGCCGGCATCACCCAGGGCGTCGGCGCGGCCCTCACCGAGAACCTCCGCACCACCCGTGGCCTGGTCCGCCACCCCGACTTCACCGGCTACGCACTCCCGACATCCCTGGATGCCCCGGACATTCGCATCGTGAAACTGGTCGAGGAACGCGACGTCGTGGCCCCCTTCGGAGCCAAGGCGGCGAGCGCCGTCCCGGTCGTCACCTCACCCGCCGCAGTGGCCGCAGCCGTACGCGCGGCGACCGGACGCCCCGTCAACCGCCTCCCGATCCGGCCACAGGCGGCGGTCGCCGTGCCCAACTCGTGACCGCGTGATGTGCGTTGCTTGTGCAACCGGGAGGTGCGGACTGTCGTCGTCCTTGACTACAGTGAACTACTAGACACACGCACGGTTGTTCACACGGGGGAGGAGCGCGGGCATGGAAGCCTACATGGGAGGCCTGGCGGCCGGGATGCGGACGCAGGCCGTGAAGTACAGCGCCGACTCCATGGAGACCTTCCGGAAGGGCGTCGACGACCTCATCACCCAGCTCCAGAATTCCGAGGCCGGTCCGGACAAGCTGAAGACCGACTCGGTCACCCGCAGCCAGTTCGGCGGAGGCGGGGCGGCATGGGGTGAGGCCCAGAGCGCGTACGCGGCCTACGACGAGGTCCTCGGCAAGCTCGTGCAGCTCTCGGGGCTGCTCAAGGACTGCCTGGAAGGGCTCGGAATCGCTGTCGTCGCCTCCAAGAACGGTATGGAGGAGATGGACGACGACATCAAGCGCAAGATGATCGCGATCCACCAGCGCACGTACGAGGCGAAGCAGCAGGCGGACAAGGAAGCCGGACGGGGCGCGGCGGCGAGCAAGGACAGTCACGCGACCGAAGGCGACGGTTCCTTCCAGTAGCGGGGGCGCGGACGGAATTTCGGGGACACGGGGAAGAGGCAAAGGATGAGGCCTGCAGAGGGCGGCGGGGGCGGTCGGACCAACTTCGTCGGCATGACGCACGAGCAGATGCTGAAGTGGCTGAACGAGGCCAGCAGTTACAACGTAGGGGCCGCGGCGCAGCGGCTGAAGGCCGTCAGTGAACAGATGGCCAAGATCGCCAACGATCTGCGCGCCAGGATGCGCAACATGGACTGGGAGGGCGAGGCCGAGAAGGCCTTCGTCGAGTGGGCCACGAACGTGGCGAACTCGACCACCGCCCTCGCCGATTACAGCGCGCGCGGTGCCGGATGGATGGAGCAGAACTCCACCGCCATCGCCGCGGCTCAGAGCGCCATGCCGCCGTACACCTCGCACGAGGCTGCCAAGGCGAACCTCAAGGCGGCGATCGAGCACCGCAACGATCCCGATGCGCAGACCGTCGCCAACAAGGCGCGGAGCTCCATGGCCGCCAGTGAAGAACTTCAGGCCATTCAGGCCAAGGAGAAGGCGAACCAGCAGGCGGCGGCTGACGAGATGTACCGCCTTTCGAGCACGTACCAGTGGTCGAGCTTCAACATGAGGGGCCAGGAGCCGCCGACGTTCCCGCCGCCGCCCGGCGCCTTCGTGCCGGACCGCAGGGACGTCATCACGGACGACCGCTCGTATGTCGGCTCCACGCAGCAAAGTGACAGCCGTTCCACCGGTACGGACACGGGGACCATGCAGCCCTCGCGAACCCGGCACGACGTTCCGCCCGCCACGCCCGACCGCTACGTTCCGCCGACCGGTGACAAGGACGGCCCGACGTACACCGTCCGCCCCGAGGTCCGCCCGGACGTCCTCCCCGAGGTGCGTCCTGACGAGCCCGTCGATCTGGGCATCGACAGCGTGAACACGCTGCCGCCGCCGACCACGATCGGCCCTGGCCCCTCTCCGGTACCGGGCCCCCAGCCGCCGCTCTCCAAGCCGGACGGTTTCACGCCCCCGTTCGTGACGACGGGCGTCCCGCCGTTCACCGGCAAGGGCGGTACGACACCGCTGCCGCCGACCGCACCGACCAACGGCGGCGGTCGCGGTCCGCTGTCCAACGGCGGTCTGCGCGGTCTCGCGCCGGGCCACGGTCCGCTGGGCGGCGGTCCCCGTGAGGGCATCAGCGGCGGTCGTGCGGTGCCCAGCACGCAGGCCGGCCGACCCGCGACCGGCATCCCGCGCAGCACGGTGATCGGCACGGAGCAGGGCGGGCGCG
>NZ_JAPSIW010000530.1 GCF_031178505.1 Streptomyces sp.
CCGTCACCGAGGCGACCGCCACCGGCTCCGCCCAGCGGATCGACGACGAGACCGAGGGCATCCTGCCCTCCTCGGCCACCGAGGAAGGCCGGATCGCCGGCATACTCCAGCGCCCGCGGTCCTGCTACGTCTGCAAGACGCGGTACGTCGAGGTCGACTACTTCTACCACCAGCTCTGCCAGAGGTGTGCCGCCGAGAACCGGGTCAAGCGCGACGCCCGCGCCGACCTCACCGGCAAGCGCGCCCTGCTCACCGGCGGCCGCGCCAAGATCGGCATGTACATCGCGCTGCGGCTGCTGCGCGACGGCGCCCAGACCACCATCACCACCCGCTTCCCCAAGGACGCCATCCGCCGGTTCAAGGCGATGGAGGATTCCGCGGACTGGATGCACCGCCTGGAGGTCGTCGGCATCGACCTGCGCGACCCCGCCCAGGCCGTCGCCCTCGCGGAGCAGGTCGCCGACGCCGGCCCGCTGGACATCCTCATCAACAACGCCACGCAGACCGTGCGCCGCCTCCCCTCCGCGTACGCCGCGCTCGTCGAGGGCGAGAGCGCGCCGCTGCCCGCCGGCGAGCTGCCCGCCCACCACGTCATCGGCGCCTTCAACTCCGGGGCCGTCGACGGTCTCTCCGCGCTGCCCGTGGGCACCAGCGGTCTGGAGGCGCAGAAGGTCGCCGACCTCGCCCTGGTCGCCGGCAACGCCAGCATCGAGCGGCACCTCGACGGCACCGCCATCGACGCGGGCGGCCTCCTGCCCGACGTCGTCGAGTCCAACACGTGGGTGCAGAGCATCGAGCAGATCTCCCCGGTGGAGCTGCTGGAGACCCAGCTGTGCAACTACACGGCGCCGTTCATCCTGATCAGCAAGTTGCGCGGGGTCATGGCCGAGGCCGCGCGGAAGGCGTCCAGCGGACGCTCCTACGTCGTCAACGTCTCCGCCATGGAGGGTGTCTTCAGCCGCGGCTACAAGGGCGCCGGCCACCCGAACACCAACGCCGCCAAGGCGGCGATGAACATGGTCACGCGGACCAGCGCGCAGGAGATGTTCGAGACCGACGGCATCCTCATGACCTCGGTGGACACCGGCTGGATCACCGACGAGCGCCCGCACTTCGACAAGCTGCGGCTCGCCGAGGCCGGCTTCCACGCCCCGCTCGACCTGGTCGACGGCGCGGCCCGCGTCTACGACCCGGTCGTGCGCGGCGAGGCGGGCGAGGACCTGTACGGCGTCTTCCTGAAGGACTACGCGCCCGCCAACTGGTAGGGCGCCCGTTCCACGGCCGCGCACAGATGTCCGGAAAAGAGCGTTCCACCCCCCGGTGGAGCGCTCTTTTCGGCTCACTTCACCCGAACGCGTCACACTTCGGAGCCCGCTAGAGCGCGGCCTCGCTCATTTGGTTACTCTGATGTCCACGGTCGGCCACCGAGGAGACACACCGTCCTCACGGCCTTCCGGGGGACTGGCCTGCCACCAAGGCCGCGGCCCCGCCCGATCAACGGCGCCACCGCGACCCGACCGGCCCTGTCCTCCCCCATACGCGACACAGAGGAGTGCGCGGTGACCACTGAACTGACCACGCAGGATCCGCGACCGTCCGAACAAGCCGAGTCCACCCGCCGCAAGGGCGAGCTGGGAAGCCTCGAAGTCTGGGCACGCTCGGCCCCGATCCGGCTCGCGGGCTACGAGGACGACCTCGCCGAGCCCCACATCCTGCCCGGCATCGACTGACCCGCCCCGACCGGCCTGCCGCCCGGGCGCGGGCCCTCGACGGCCGCCGTACGGTGCCCCCGCCCACCCGGGCGGGGGCACCGGCGCGTCCGGGCGCCGCACCGCGTGGACGGTCCGCCGTTCAGTCCCGCCCCGCCGGCTTCCGCAGCCGGGTGGGAGGCAGGTACTCCCGTACGAGTGCGCGGTGCCACCACGCCCCGGTCTCCCGGAGCTCCCGCCAGGTCGTGTACCGGTAGCGGTACAGCCGGGCGCGGACGTGCACGGGCGGGGCGTCCGGAAAGGGGTTGTGGCCGAGCAGCCGAAGCGTGTCCCGGTCGCCCTCCAGGAGCCGCTCCACGAAGGGCCCGAACCAGTCCCCGGCGTAGCCGGGCGAGAGGGCCGCGAACCACATGAGCCAGTCGAGCCGCAGGTGGTAGGGGGCGAAGGGCCGGGGCAGCCGGCGCGGGTCGCCCGGCTTGCCCTTGAACCCGTACTCCTTCCACACCGCGTCGGGACCCGGGACGGGGGCGTCGGTGCCCTCCACGACGATCTCGTACCGGACCCGGCCGACCGTGCCGAAGGCCCCGTAGCTGTTGACCAGGTGGAACGGGTCGTAGGAGCGGTTCATCACCTGCCGCCGCGAGAGCAGGTTGCGCACCGGACGGTAGCTGCGGACCAGGACCAGCACCGTCACGGCCAGGACCAGTACGACGTACCAGACGGGGGGATCGGGCCGCGGCGGGGTCCCCGCGAGGGCGGAGGCGTCCACCGCCGGGACGGCGATCACGATGGTCAGCCAGTTCAGCCACGCGAAGTTGCCCGAGAGCACCAGCCACAGCTGGGTGGCGATCATCAGACAGGCCGCCACCGTGGCCACCGGCTGCGGGGCGAAGAGGAGGAACGGCACGCCGAGCTGCACCACGTGGTTGGCGGCCACCTCCACCTTGTGCAGGGGCCCCGGCAGATGGTGGAAGAACCAGCTGAGCGGGCCGGGCATCGGCTGTGTCTCATGGTGGTGGTGCAGACAGGTCAGATCCCGCCAGCACCGGTCCCCCCGGAGCTTGATCAGCCCGGCGCCGAACTCCACCCGGAACAGCAGCCAGCGCAGCAGGAAGAGCACGAGGACGGGCGGCCCGGTCTCGTCGTTGCCGAGGAAGACCGCGAGGAACCCGGTCTCCAGGAGCAGCGACTCCCAGCCGAAGGCGTACCAGGTCTGGCCCACGTTCACGATCGACAGGTACGCGCCCCACAGCAGCAGCCACAGCAGCATCGAGACCGGCAGCGGTACGGCGTCCCCGGCGCCGGCCGCCATCGCGAGCGCCAGCGCGGCACCGGACCACGCCACGGCGGCGAACAGCCGGTCGGAGTAGCGCCAGCGGAACAGCGAGGGCGCACGGCGCGGGTCCGTCCGGCGCAGGTACTCCGGTACGGGAAGCATCCCGCGCTCGCCGATGAGCGCGCGGAACTGCAGGGCGGCCGACAGGAACGCCACGCAGTACAAGGCGGCCAGGCCCCGCTGGAAGACGATCAGGCTCAGCCCGTACTCGGGTGCGGTGAACCACTCCATCGCCTCCAGTATCGGCCCGGCGTCACGTCCGGACGAGACGGCGCAGCGTCCGGCCGAGCCGGCGGGCGTACGCGCGCTGGAGGAGCGGGACCAGCGGTCCGCCGAGGCGCGTGTACCAGGCGGCGGGACGGCTGAAGGCGGTGACCGTGAACCGGACGGTCCCGTCCCCGGTGAGCTCCACCACGAAGGACTCCTCACCGGACTCCGGGTGCCCGGTCAGGCTGCCGTAGGCGAAGCCGGCCCGCCGCTCCTCGTACACCGTCCAGATCACCACGCACGGCACGCCCAGCCGCATCCGGCCGAGGCCGGCGGAGACCGTCACCCGGGCCCCGGGGGCGGCCCGGCGGGCGGCGGCGTCGACCCGCGCTCCGGAGGCCCGGTGCAGCCGCCAGGTGGTGACGGCCTCCCGGGCGGCCGCGAAGGCGGCGGGTCCGTGGCCGACCACCGCGCTGTGGCGCAGATGGTGGTAGCCCCCGGGCAGCGCGTCCGGGGTGCGGGTGGCGCCCACCTCGCGGTAGCTGAGGGCCGGCTCGGCGCGGCGGGAGGGCCCGGAGGGGCGGGCGAGGTCGTGCAGGAGGCGGGTCATGGCGGAAGCTCCGATCGGTCGCGGATCACGGGCTGGGTCGGGTGAGGGCGCCGGGGCGGGTCCCGGGGGCGGTCTCCGGCTCCGCCCCGGGGGCGGGGAGGGGCGCAGGGCCGGCGTCCGGGGGCTCGCGCCTTCCCGGTCGGGCGCCGTGCTCCGTGAGGAGGCGGCGCCGGGCGAGCAGGGCGCAGACGGCGAAGCCGAGGGCGTTGCCGAGGCCGTGGGTGGCGGCCATCCACGTCAGGCTCGGGTGCGGCAGTCCGGTCGCCTCGCCCAGCGCCCAGCTGAGCGCGAGCACCATGGTCGCCGCGAGGACCAGGGCCGAGACGGCGAGCAGGGCCCTGGTCGCGGGGCCGGCCGCGACGTCCCTGCGCTCCCGCAGGGTGAGGACGGCGACCGCCGTCATCCCGGCGGTCAGGACGACGGCGCCGGCCAGTTCCGTCCCGTCGTTCACGAAGTAGCCGAGCAGGACGAGCAGGGTGCCGGCGGGCACGCTCAGCGCGGCGAAGCGGGCGGCGGGCCCGTCCGAGGTCCGGTGGACGAGCCCGGCGACCAGGGCGGCGGCGAAGCCCGCGAAGTGGAAGTGCGGAACGGTCAGCGCGAGGAGGTCCAGGTCGAACCCGAACAGGGGGTGACCCGCCCGCTCGGCGACCAGCGCGGTACCGGCGACCGAGGGCGAGGCCAGCGCGGTGAGGACGGCGATCTCGCGGGGCCGGAGGGAGCGGGTGAGGAGCAGCCGGGCCGGCGCCTGCAGCGCCAGGGCCAGGGTGGCGAGGGCGTAGACGGCGGCGAGGGCGGCCGCCGCTTCCGAGCGGGGGAGCCACAGGCAGACCGCGCCCGGCAGGGCCGGTAGCGGCCAGACCCGCCGGAGGCGGTCCAGAGCCGGCGGGCGCGGCCCGCCGAGGAGGGCGAGGCCGGTCGGCACGACCCACAGCATGCCGAGCGCCACCACCGGGTTCACGAGGACCGACAGCGTGGACACGCCCCACCACCTTCGACTTGAACGCGTTCAACCGATGGGTCGAGCGTAGATCCTCTCTTGAACGTGTTCAAGAGAGGGGTGGCCCCGGCGCCGAACCGGACGGCTCCCGCGAAGCGCCGGACGGCGCCGGCGACCTGGCCGGCACCTCGAAGCGCCCCGGTCGGCGGCCCTCCGCTTGCGGGGCGCGGCGCCCTGCGACAGACATGAAGGACCGGCCGTGA
>NZ_JAPSIW010000531.1 GCF_031178505.1 Streptomyces sp.
CGGGCCTGCCGCCTCCTCCCCTCCGTACGCCCGTCCGGCCCCTCTCAGGAACGCGTCGCGGTGCCGCACTCCTCGTCCCCGCCGGCCCGCATCCGCTCGTCCATCGACGTGCTGCGGTCGTACGGATCGACCGCGGGCCCGCTGCCCGTACCGCTGCCGCCGCCCCCGAACGAGGGGGTCAGACGGCCGGTGGCCGGCCCGCAGCCGCCGTTCGTCATGTCGACCTTGTACGAGACCAGCGAGAAGGTCCCCGGCTCGGTGATCACCTTCGAGGGATCGTCCCAGCTCATGACCACCTCACGCCGCACGACGGTGCGGACGACCAGGTCGCCGCCGCCCGCCGGGGCGACCGGGTACACGAACGTGACGTCGGCGGTCACCCGCAGGGCGCCCTTCTCACCCTCCGCGAAGGTGAGGCGGCCCCGGGTCTTCACCACATCCCCGACCAGGCGCGCCTGCGCGGGATCGAACCGGCTGAAGAGGAGCACCGGGTCGTTCGCCTCACCCGGCGAGCGGAACGCCGCCGCGAGGAAGTCCCGCACGTCCCGCTGGTGGGGGTTGATCAGCGCGATCGCCCCGGCCGGGCGCTCACCGCGCAGCACGCCCGGCTCCAGGTTGGAGGCGACGAGGAAGTCCCGGCTCAGCCGGAGCGCGCGGGCCACCTCCGCGCGGTCCATCCACCCGGTCGCCCGGGCCTCCGGCACCGTGATCCCGGCCGGGCCGTCCGCCCACCGGGCCGCAGGCGAGCCCCTGAACGGCTCGGCGACGGTGGGCCGGGCCGCTTCAGAGGCGGCGTCCGGCGGAGCGGTCGGCGCGGCCGATTCCGGGGCGAGCGGAGCCGCGTCCGCGCCCCTGCCGCCGTCACCGAGCAGGCCGGTGACCCCTCCCGGAGCGAGCGCCACGGCCAGCAGGGCCACCGAGGCCACGAACCCGGCCACGTACCAGCCCTTCCGCGACCGGCGACGCCGGGGCGGGGTGTAGGTACGCCATCCGGTGTCCGCCGCCCGGGCGGGCCGGCGCGCGGCGGTGGCCCGGTCCCGCGCCGACGGCTCCTCGGGCGCGTCCGGCACGCCCTCCAGCGAGGAGCGCAGGAACCGCTCCCACTCCTCGTCGGACACCTGCGAACCGCCGTCGCCCCCACCCGCGTTCACACCCGACTCCTCGTGTCGACCCGTACACCCGCCCCCCCAAGGGCCCCGTCGGGCATGATCGCACAGCAGTTCAGCAGGGCGCGGGCCCGGGGGCGCGGCCGGTACGGCCCCGGACGCGTCCGCCGCTCAGGCCCCGGGGCCGGGAGCCGCCCCCGCCCGCCTCCCGGGCGATGCGCTCGAACTGGGCGCCCATCGCCTCGGCGAGTGCCGTGGCGGCGGAGAGCGGACGGACCATGACGGTGAAGTCGTCGATCCTGCCGTTCTCGTCGAGGTGCAGGAAGTCGCAGCCCTGGATCCGCCGGCCGCCGACGGTCGCCGTGAAGACGAGCGCGTGGTCCCGGCCGCCCGCGTCCGTGATCTCCCGGACGTAGGTGAAGTCCTCGAAGACACGCATGGCCGCGCGCAGGACGGCGGCGGTGATCGCCTTACCGGTGTACGGGGCGAAGGCGACCGGGCTGGTGAAGACGACGTCCTCGGCGAGCAGGGCCTCGATCGCGGCGGCGTCGCGGCTCTCGACCGCCGTGCGGAACGCGTGCATGGAGCCTCCCGGCTAGTCAACAAGTTGAATAGGTGGGAGGGTAGGCGCGGTCGAGGTCCCCTGTCCATCCCGGGCCCGGCGCCGACGGCCCGGCCCTCACGGACCGGTGAACGCCCAGGACTCGAGGTCGCGGTAGCGGATCGGCCCCGGGCCGCGCCCGAAGTCGCTCCCGACCAGGTGCAGCCGGGCGGCGGGCCAGCCGCGCCCGGTGAACCCGGCCAGCCCGGCCGCCGCCGCGACCACGGAATCCTGGTCGGCGCGCCGGGCCCGGGCCAGCGTCAGGTGGGGGCGCAAGGGCCGGTCCTCGAAGGGGATGCCGCACTCCTTGACGACCGTTCGTACGTCCGAGGCCAGCAGCCGCAGCCGCGGCAGGTCCCCGCCGATCCCGCTCCACAGCACCCGCTCGTCGAAGTGCCCGGCGCCGTGGAGCGCGAGCTCCACGGGTCCCCGCGACGCGGCGAGGTCCGCGAGCGGGGAGTGGAGCGGAGGAACGGCGGCGCGGGGGAGTTCCCCGAGGAAGGCGAGGGTGATGTGCCAGTCCTCGATGCGGTTCCAGCGCATGTGCGGATACGCCGCGTAGGCGGGGGCCAGGGCCCGTGCCAGCTCGTCCTTCGCCTCGTCGGGCGGGGCGAGCGCGACGAACACGCGCACGGTCGACGCCCGCCGGCCGTCCCCCTCCGGCCCCACCGGGGGCGTCGCGGCCGTGGGGCCCTCCCCGGCGCCGTACCCCTGGTCCCCGGACCGCTGCCTCATCGTTCCTTCCCCGCTCACCATGGCCCGCTCAGCGGTAGTCGTCCGGGTGGCCCTGCATCCAGGTGTTGACGCGGTCACGGGTGGAGAGCAGCGACTTCTGGTGCTTCTCCAGGTCGGCGGCCGACGGGGCGTCACCGAGTTCCCGCTCGAGGGCGCCGATCAGGGCGAGGGGCTCGGGGAAGTGGCCCGGTCCCTTGGGGTCCGCCTTCATGGCCCGCTCCAGGCGCAGCAGTTCGTCGTGCACACGGCCCAGGAAGTACGCGCAGCCGTCCGTGGCGCACGAGTTGTCCAGGGTCGCCTGAAGTCCGGCGAAGGCGTCGCGCACGCGCTCGGGAGCCGGAGTCACGGGTGCCTCCGGGGTGGCTTCCGAGTCGCCCGCGTCCGGCGCTGTCGCCTCCGCCGGGTTTCCTTCCGCCCCGGCTGTGGCCGTGGTCGTCGCACCGCCGGGCGGCGGCGCCGACCTGTCGTCCGCGCCACCGCACGAGACGGCGAAAGCCGCCAGGACGACGGCGGTCGCGGCGGCCTTCCGCACCGAGAACGTGGTCATGTGGTCCCCCCTGATGTTCGAAGCATCCGACCCTACCGGCCGGTCCCCGTCCGGGACGCGCGGGGGCGCCCGTGAGGAGGGGGCTCCTCACGGGCGCCGTTCACCGCGTGCCGCACGACGGGTCGAAGCCGTGGACAGGTCCGCGGGGTGGGGCGGTGTCACATGCCGCGGCGGTCGTCGGGGTCCTCGGTCAGCGGGACGTCGTCCGACTCGATCTCGATGTGCTCCTTGCGCACCTCACCGGACACGGTCTCCTCGTCGGTGACCTCGTCCGTGCGGAGGCTGACCCGTTCGACGGGGACGGCCCGCGTCTCGACGACGGGGCGTTCCTCGTGGAGGGTGACCTCGTGCTCGGACTCGGTGATCTCCGGGCCGGACAGAGCCTGGTCACGGTTGGCGTCCGTGATCGGTTCGCGCTCGACGACCACTTCCTCGTGGCGCACCGGCACCGTCTGCTGGACGTTCTCGGTGACGACGTACTTGCGCAGTCGCACGTGGCCCGTCTCGACCCGCTCGGTGCCGACGTGCATCTCCTCCTCGGAGCGCGTCATCGCGTCGTCGTCCGTGCCGCGCATCGAGGCGTCGCGGGTGTCCATGGCATCGGTTCCGGCCGTGTCCGCCATGCCCGCGGTCCCGGCAGCGCCGGTCGTGCCGGTCGTACGGGTGGTGTCCGCGGTGCCCGTCTCGCCGTGCGCCCAGCCGCCTTCGCCGGGCTGGTTGGCGCGGGCCCAGGCGTCGTCCCAGGCGATTCCGTAGTACTCGTACAGGCGCCGTTCCTCGCGGGCGTCGAGGTGGCCCCCGCCGTCGACGTCCACGTGCGGAGCGTCCTTCACCCGGTCCTTGGGGTAGGGCACCTCCAGGTGGTCCTCCACCATCGCGGCGTCCTTGATGGGGACGAAGGACTCGTGGCTGCCGAAGAGGCCGGTCTTGACGGTGACCCACGCGGGACGGCCGGTGGCGTCGTCGACGAAGACGTGCTTCGCGTCGCCGATCTTCTTGCCCTCGGCGTCGTACACGGGATGGTCCAGAACAGCGGGAATCTGCTCATGGGCGATCATGATGACCCTCCTGTCTCTGTCGTGCTGACCTAGCGACTAACCAACACGAAAGAGATGAAAACACCCGATTCCACGCCGATTTTGTTGATTGCTCAACCCTTCGGTCGGAGCCGCCCCCCGTCGCTCAGCCGTTCCCGCCCGGATCCTGCCAGGCGTAGGAGGAGAGCCGCCGCCGGTTCCCCGCGTCCACCAGGGCGGCCGCGCCGGACACCGCCTCGCGCAGCTCCTCCGGCACGCGCAGGTGACTGATCCGCCGCTCCGGCGCACACCCGCGGAACGCCTTGGCGTCGTACGACTCCGGCCCGTACACGACGGACCTCGCCCCCTCGGCGACCGCGATCCGGATGAGGCCGTAGTAGCAGAGGTTGACATGGGTGAACGCCTTCTCCTCCTGGGGCCCCACGCCGATCAGCGTCGGGTGGAACACCCCGTGGACGTCGTGGAAGACGACGAAACCGGCGAGCGTGTCCCCGCGCCAGGCCTCCAGCACCCGCCCCCGGCCCGTGGGATGGCGCCGGATGGACTCGATCAGCCCGAGCGACCCGTCGAAGTCCGCCTCCTGCCCGTTCCGCCGCAGATGCGCGAGGTGCAGCTCGGCGTGGCGCCGGCCGAGCGCGTCGGGCGTCGTCTCCCGCAGCTGGGCGCCCGATTCCTCGAAGCCGCGTATCTCCCGCCGGACACGGGTCGGGCGGGGACCGCGCAGCCCGGCCAGGTACCCCTCGAAGTCCTTCCAGGCAACGGACAGCACGCAGTCGCCGACGGAGACGAACGGCACGTACCCCCGGCCGGCCAGCGCCCCCCGGAGCTCGGTGTCCGCCTCCGGCACGTGCATCACGGCCGTGGTCCCCGCGCCCCGCTCCGCGGCCAACGACCTCAGCTCGTGCAGCAGTTCACCCACCACGCCCGCGTCCACCGCCGGACCCCGCAACAGACCCGGCAGACAGCCGCCGGGCAGCACGGAGACCAGCGCCGGGTACAGCCGGTCACCGGCCGCGGCGAGCCTCTCCGCG
>NZ_JAPSIW010000532.1 GCF_031178505.1 Streptomyces sp.
GACGCCCGGGACGCCCTGCTCACCCACGAACTGTGCGAGCGGGTCGTCCGCGAGGCCCTGGCCCAGGCCTCCTGAACCGGGCGCGCCCCGCGCGCGGGCGGCGGTTCAGCGGGCCGGCGCCGGGCGTTCGGCCGTCAGCCGGCGGACTCGCCCGCGTGCGGGCTCAGGACCCCCATGCCGACCAGGACGAACAGCAGGATGCCGAGCAGGATCCGGTAGATCACGAACGGCATGAAGGACTTCGTGGTGATGAACTTCATGAACCAGGCGATCACCGCGTAGCCGACCACGAAGGCGACGACCGTGGCGAAGATCGTCGGCCCCCAGGAGACGTGCCCCTCGCCCGCGTCCTTCAGTTCGTACGCGCCCGAGGCGAGCACCGCGGGGATCGCGAGGAGGAAGGAGTACCGGGCCGCGGCCTCACGGGTGTAGCCCATCAGCAGGCCACCGGAGATCGTGGCGCCGGACCGGGACACGCCGGGGATCAGAGCCATCGCCTGGCAGACGCCGTAGATCAGTCCGTCCCGCACCCCGAGGTCCTTGAGCGTCTTGCGCTCACGGATGGCCCGGTGCCGGCCGCCGGCCTCGTCGCGGGCGGCGAGCCGGTCCGCGACGCCGAGGACGACGCCCATGACGATGAGGGTCGTGGCGATCAGCCGCAGGTCGCGGAAGGGGCCCTCGATCTGGTCCTTGAGCGTGATGCCGAGGACACCGATCGGGATCGAACCGACGATCACCAGCCAGCCCATCTGGGCGTCGTGGTCGGAACGCATCGCCTTGTCGGTGAGCGAACGGGACCAGGCCGAGACGATCCGCGCGATGTCCTTGCGGAAGTAGATCAGGACCGCGGTCTCCGTACCGATCTGGGTGATCGCCGTGAAGGCCGCGCCCGGGTCGTGCCAGCCCGCGAAGGCCGCCGTCAGGCGGAGGTGCGCGCTGGAGGAGATGGGAAGGAACTCCGTCAGCCCCTGGACGAGTCCGAGGATGAACGATTCGAACCAACTCATGGGGCTAGGGCCGTCCCGTATGTACGTGTGCGGTCAGAAGGTCGAGCGCAGCGTACCGTCCCGAGGTGAACGCCCCGGTGATCAGGACGCGCCGGGCTCCACGGGCCCCGCCGTCGTCCAGCCGGGCGCCCGGACGTGGTGGCGCAGGCTGTCGCGGCCGGCCTCCCCGCCGCAGTGCGCGCAGACCAGACGGGGACTGAGGACCTCGCCGCAGTCGTGTTCGAGGACGACCGGGCGGTCGTCGGCGTTGAGGTGGCGGTCACCCCAGGCCATGAGGGTGACCAGGACCGGCTGGAGCTCCTCGCCGGCCGCCGTGGCCCGGTACTCGAAGCGCGGCGGGCGGGCGCTGTACGGCACCTTCTCCAGGATCCCGGCCTCGACGAGCCGTTTGAGGCGGGCCGTCAGGATGTCGCGCGGGGCGCCCGTGTTGCGGGCGATCCGGTCGAAGCGGCGGACGCCGAGCGAGACCTCGCGCAGGACGAGCAGGGCGTACTTCTCGCCGACGAGCGCGAGGGTGTCGGCGATCGAGCAGGGGCGGGGGGCGGCCTTCATGGCGCCAGCCTAGGGCAGCACCCCGGTGAGGGTTTGAAAATCCAACGCACAGGGATATGTTACCGGTGCGTCTACATCCAGTTTTCCAACTCAGCCTCTCCGAGTCAGGAGCGTCCCATGCGTGACGCCGTCGTCGTCGAAGCCGTCCGGACCCCCATCGGGAAGGGCAAGCCGGGAGGCGCCCTCTCCCACGTCCACCCCGTCGCCCTTCTCTCGCACACGCTGCGCGCCCTCATGGACCGCACCGGGCTCGATCCCGCCCTCGTCGACGACGTCATCGGCGGCACCGTCGACCAGGTCGGCGAACAGGCCATGAACACCACCCGCTACGCCTGGCTCGGTGCCGGACTCCCCGAATCCGTGCCCGCCACCACCGTCGACCGGCAGTGCGGCTCCTCCCAGCAGGCCGTCCACTTCGCCGCGCAGGGCGTGCTCTCCGGCGCGTACGACATCGCCGTCGCCTGCGGCGTCGAGTCCATGAGCCGGGTCCCCATGTGGTCCAACGTGCCGCCGGGTGCCGACCCCTTCGGCCCCGGCGTCGCCGAGCGCTACCCCGGAGGACTCGTCCCCCAGGGCATCAGCGCCGAACTCATCGCCGCCCGGTGGTCCCTCGGCCGTGAGGTCATGGACGACTTCGCCGCCGGCTCCCACGCCAAGGCGGCGCGGGCCTGGGAGGCGGGCCTCTTCGACGGCGAGGTCGTCCCGTACGAGGACGTCCGCCGCGACGAGTCCGTCCGGCCCGCCACCACCCCGGACGTCCTCGCGAAGCTCCGCCCCGCCTTCGAGGACCCCGGCTTCGCCGCGCGTTTCCCCGCGATCGACTGGAGCGTCACCGCCGGCAACAGCAGCCCCGTCAACGACGGCGCCTCCGCCGTCCTCGTCATGGCGGCCGACACGGCCCGCGCCCTGGGCCTGCGCCCCCTCGCCCGGCTCCACAGCTTCGCCGTCACCGGCTCCGACCCGCTCCTCATGCTGACCGGCGTCGTCCCGGCCACCGAGAAGGTCCTGCGGCGCGCCGGGCTCGCCCTCGACGACATCGACCTCTTCGAGGTCAACGAGGCCTTCGCGAGCGTCGTCCTCGCCTGGCAGCGGGAGACCGGCGCCGACCTCGCCAAGGTGAACGTCCACGGCGGCGCCATCGCCCTCGGCCACCCTCTCGGCGCCAGCGGCACCCGTCTCACCACCACCCTCGTCCACGCCCTGCGGGCGCGGGGCGCCCGCTACGGTCTCCAGACCATGTGCGAGGCCGGCGGCCTCGCCAACGCGATGATCGTCGAGGCGCTCTGACGCGGGGAACGGGGCGGGACGGACGCGGGCCGCCGCCGCGGAACAGGGCCCGGGGGGAGCGCACCCGGTTCGACGCCGCCGGACCCGGGTCCCCGGGCCGGCGCGGCCGTACGGGGTCCGGCGCCGCGCCCCGCGAGGGGAAGGGCGGCGGTGCCCCCCCGCAGCGCGTCGGGGCACGTTCAACCGTCGACCGCGTACCGGTGCGCGCCCCCGGGTGCGCGCCTCGGGGCCGGCGCCCGTGAGGGGAGTGCCGGCCGGCGGACCCGGTACGGCAGGGGGTCCCGGCTCTCTACCCTCGCGCCTGCGCACCCGTACCCGCGAGCGGCGCCGGCGGTACGGAGGTGGCCGGCAGGTCCGGAGCCGTCGGTGCGGCGCCGCGTCGGCGCAGGCCGCGGCGGAGACCGGCGCCCAGGTGGTGCCGCTTGCGCCAGGCGACGACCGCCGCCGCCAGGCCCGACAGGCCGATGAACCCGGCGGAGACGAGGAAGGCGGGCGAGTCCGGCGAGCCGGCCTGCGCGCCGGCCACCACGTAGGCCGCCGTGTTCGGCACCGTGCCGAGCGCCGTCGCCAGCAGGAACGGCACGTACCCCATCCGGGAGACCGCCGCGGCGTAGTTGGCGGCGGCGAACGGCACCCCGGGGAAGAGACGGATCGCCAGCATCGACCGGAATCCGTGCCGGCTCAGCTGGCCGTCCGCCGCCGTCAGCAGCCGGCCCCGCAGCAGCGGCCGCAGCGCGCCCTGTCCCAGGACCCGGCCGAGCGTGAAGGAGAGGCCCGCGCCCAGGACCGTCCCCGCCACGGCCGCCGTGAGCCCGGCGGCCGAGCCGAACAGGGCCCCGGCGGCCAGGTTCAGCACCGGACGCGGGACGAAGGCCGCCGTGCACGCCCCGTACGCGAGGGCGAAGAGGAGAACGGCGCCGGAACCGGTGGCCTGCGGCGGCGGCCCCGAGGCCAGCAGCCGCTGCGGCTCGTACAGCACCACCAGGGTCGCCGCGCCGAGCAGCATCAGCGCCAGCAGCGAGAGCCGGGACCGGGGCGAGAGGAAGAGGCGGGAGCAGCGGACGGCGAGGGAGCCCGGCGGCCGGGGGGCGGGAGCGAGCATCCGGGGAGCGTAACGGACACGCCCGTATGATCGCCGTAACGTGCGTCATGTCCGGCCGGGCCGGGGCCCGGAGCGCACCCGCGCCGAGAGGGGCCCACGATGACCCGCCCACCGACCGCCGCCGGTCCGGGGCCCGCGGTTCCCGGCGCCCCGGACAGCGCGCTCGCCGACACGCTCCTGGACCGGCTCACCACCGTCTACCCGGCGGCCGGCGACCCCTTCCGGGCGCAGGAGATGGTCGCGTACATGAAGGGTGTCGTGCCCTTCCTCGGCATCAGGACCCCCGAGCGCCGCGCCCTGTCCCGCACCGTCCTCGACGGCACCCCACCGCCCGGCGAGAACGACTGCGCCGCCGTCGCGCTGCGCTGCTTCGCCCTGCCGGAGCGCGAGTACCACTACTTCGCCGTCGACTACCTCCGCCGCCACGTCCGCCGCTGCTCCCCGGCCTTCCTGCCGGTCGCGCGCCGGCTCGTCACCACCGACTCCTGGTGGGACACGGTCGACCACCTGGCCGCCCACGTCGTCGGCGGCCTCGTCGCGGCCGATCCCGCGCTGGCGGGCGAGATGGACCGGTGGATCGAGGACGACGACCTGTGGGTCGCCCGTACCGCCCTCCTCCACCAGCTCCGCTTCAAGGCCGCCACCGACGCCGACCGCCTCTTCGCCCACTGCCTGCGCCGGGCCGCCGACACCGACTTCTTCCTCCGCAAGGCGATCGGCTGGAGCCTGCGCGAGTACGCGAAGACGGCCCCGGCCGAAGTACGCGCCTTCCTCGCCGCCCACGGCTCCCGCCTCTCCCCGCTCTCGGTCCGCGAGGCCCTGAAGAACCTGCCGCCGTTGCCGGGGGAGGGCCGGGAGTGATCACGCAGGGGACGCGTCTCACCGGCGTGTGCGCCATCTGCGGGGGCATGCTCGTCCGTGACATCGGCCAGTTCTTCGACCGTGGTCTGCTCCGCTGGGGTGTCGAGGCGGGCTGCGCGGACTGCGGGGACGGCCGGTGCGAGCAGGGGACCGGGCCCAAGACCCCGGAGGACATCCGGCAGGCGCTGCTGCGTGCGCACGGTGCCGCGCGCCTGTGCCTCGTCCCCGACGGCGCGCCGCAGCGCG
>NZ_JAPSIW010000533.1 GCF_031178505.1 Streptomyces sp.
GCCGCCTCGGCCCGCGCCCTCCCGTCATCGGGTCCTAGATCCCGTCCCCGTACCTCCCCACCCCCCGCGCGCGCTGGTACGCCCCCGGCGGCACGCCGACGCTGCGCGTGAAGTGGCGGTTGAGGTGCGGCTGGTCCGTGAATCCGACCGCCGCGGCCGCCTCCGCCGGGGAGGTCCCGGCATCCAGCAGCCGTCTGGCCCGCCGCACGCGCGCGTCCGTGAGCCAGGTGTGCGGGGGCATCCCGTAGGCCCGGCGGAAGGCCCTCAGCAGCGCGAAGGGGCTGGTGCCGAGGTCGGCGGCGAGCCGTTCCAGGGTCGGCGGGTCCGCCATCCGCTCCTCCAGGACGGCACGCGCGCGTGCCGCGTTCCGCGCGCCCGCAGAGCGGGGCGGCAGCGGGGCCACCGGGCCGCCGTGGGTGCGCAGCATCCGCGCCGTGACCAGCCGCAGCAGACTGTCGGCGGCGAGCGCGTTGCCCTCCTCGGCGGCACGGTGGACACCGACCACGAGCCGGGCCGCGTGCGGGTCGTCGACCACGGGCGAGGTGAACCCGACGGAACCGCGCAGGGCGAGGGTGTCGGCGGCGATGGACCGGATCAGCTCCGCGTCCGGGTAGATCGTGCGGTACGTCCAGCCCTCGGGCACGCCCGCGTGCCCGGTGTGCGGGGTGTCCGGGTTCACCAGGGCGATCTGGCCGGGACCCGCGTGCACCAGTTCGTCGCGGTGGTGGAAGGCCTCGACGCCCTCGGTGATCGCGGCGAACACGAAGGTCTCGTGGGTGTGCCGGGCGAAGGCCTTGCGGACGTAGTGGGCGTGCAGCAGGTCGACGCCGGGCAGCTCGGGAAACCGCCAGTACCGTGCCCGTTCACCGCTGCCCGCCATGGACCCATTCTCCCGCCGTGCTCCCGTTCCGCGGCAGGCCGCCCGGACGGTCCTCCGGCCCGGTGGACACCCGGGCGCTCCCCGGCCCGGCGGGCACCCGGCCGGCGCACGCCACCGACGGCGGATTCCCGCTGGTCCGGGCGGTTGTCAGTGGGCGGGTGCACGATGGGGGGCATGGTCAGGTCCGCGCTCGACTCGTTCTCCCCCGCGACCCGTGGTTGGTTCACCGGGGCCTTCACCGCGCCCACGGCCGCCCAGGAGGGTGCCTGGCAGGCCATCGGTGCCGGATCGGACGTGCTCGTGGTGGCTCCCACCGGCTCGGGCAAGACGCTGGCCGCGTTCCTCGCCTCCCTCGACCGGCTCGCGTCGTCCCCGCCGCCGGCCGAGCCCCGCAAGCGGTGCCGCGTGCTGTACGTGTCGCCGCTGAAGGCACTGGCCGTGGACGTCGAGCGCAATCTGCGCTCCCCGCTGACCGGCATCCGCCAGGAGTCGGTCCGGCTCGGCCTGCCCGAACCGGACATCCGGGTCGGCATCCGCTCCGGCGACACCCCGGCCGCCGAGCGCCGCGCGCTCGCGACCAGGCCGCCGGACATCCTCATCACCACGCCCGAGTCGCTGTTCCTGATGCTCACCTCGGCCGCGCGCGAAGCCCTCGCCGGCGTGGAGACGGTCATCCTCGACGAGGTCCACGCGGTCGCCGGGACCAAGCGCGGCGCCCATCTCGCCCTGTCCCTGGAGCGGCTCGACGAGCTGCTGCCCCGGCCCGCGCGCCGGATCGGTCTGTCGGCGACGGTCCGGCCGGTGGACGAGGTGGCCCGCTATCTCTCCCCCGGCCGGGCCGTGGAGATCGTCCAGCCGCCGTCCGGGAAGGAGTTCGACCTCTCGGTCGTCGTCCCGGTCGAGGACATGGGCGAGCTGGGCGGCTCGCCCGCCTCCGAGGGGAAGGAGGGCCGCGACAAGCCGTCCATCTGGCCGCACGTCGAGGAGCGGATCGCCGACCTCGTCCAGGCCCACCGTTCCACCATCGTCTTCGCCAATTCCCGGCGCCTGGCCGAGCGCCTGTGCAACCGGCTCAACGAGATCGCGTACGAACGGGCGACCGGTGAGGCCCCGCCCGAGGGCGCCCCGCCTGCGGAGATCATGGCCCAGTCGGGCGCGGCGCAGGGCGCCCCGCCGCTGCTGGCGCGGGCGCACCACGGCTCGGTGTCGAAGGAGCAGCGCGCCCAGGTCGAGGAGGATCTGAAGGCGGGCCGGCTGCCCGCCGTGGTGGCGACCTCCAGCCTCGAGCTGGGCATCGACATGGGCGCGGTCGATCTGGTCGTCCAGGTCGAGTCGCCGCCCTCCGTGGCCTCCGGGCTCCAGCGCGTGGGCCGCGCGGGGCACCAGGTGGGCGCGGTCTCCACCGGCGTGGTCTTCCCCAAGTACCGGGGGGACCTGGTGCAGGCGGCCGTGGTGACCGAGCGGATGCGCAGCGGTTCCATCGAGTCGCTGCGGATCCCGGCCAACCCGCTGGACGTACTGGCGCAGCAGCTCGTGGCCATGGTGGCGCTCGACACCTGGCAGGTGGACGACCTGCTCGCCGTGGTGCGCCGGGCCGCGCCCTTCGCCTCGCTCCCCGACTCCGCGTTCACCGCCGTCCTCGACATGCTGGCGGGCCGCTACCCGTCGGACGCCTTCGCCGAACTGCGACCGCGCGTCGTGTGGGACCGCGTCGCCGGGACGGTCACGGGGCGGCCGGGGGCGCAGCGGCTCGCGGTGACCTCCGGCGGCACCATCCCCGACCGGGGCCTGTTCGGTGTGTTCCTGGCGGGCGCGGACCCGAAGAAGGGCGGTGGCCGGGTCGGGGAGCTGGACGAGGAGATGGTGTACGAGTCGCGGGTCGGCGACGTGTTCACCCTGGGCACCACCTCGTGGCGGATCGAGGACATCACGCGCGACCGGGTCCTGGTGTCACCGGCGCCCGGTGTGCCGGGCCGGCTGCCGTTCTGGAAGGGCGACCAGCTGGGACGGCCGCTGGAGCTGGGGCGGGCGGTCGGCGCCTTCCTGCGCGAGGTGGGCGCCCTGGGGCCGGAGGACGCCCGGCTGCGGCTGCTCGCCGCGGGGCTCGACGCCTGGGCCGCGGACAACGTCCTCGCGTACCTCACCGAGCAGCGGGAGTCCTGCGGCCACGTCCCGGACGACCGGACGATCCTGGTCGAGCGTTTCCGGGACGAGCTCGGGGACTGGCGGGTCGTGATCCACTCGCCGTTCGGCGCCCAGGTGCACGCGCCGTGGGCGCTGGCGCTCGGCGCGCGGCTCGCCGAGCGGTACGGCATGGACGCCCAGGTGATGCACGCCGACGACGGCATCGTACTCAGGCTGCCGGACGCCGACCTGATGAGCCTGGAGATGGGCCTGGACCTGCTGGACCACGACCCGGTCGACCCGGGGCGCCACCAGGACACGACGTACGACGCCGACCGGGCTCCCGTCGGCGCGGCGGACGCCCTCTTCGACAAGGGCGAGATCGCGCAGATCGTCACGGACCAGGTGGGCGGCTCGGCGCTGTTCGCCTCCCGCTTCCGGGAGTGCGCGGCCCGCGCGCTCCTGCTGCCCAAGCGGAACCCGGGCAAGCGCACCCCGCTCTGGCAGCAGCGGCAGCGCGCGGCGCAGCTGCTCCAGGTGGCGAGCGAGTTCGGTTCCTTCCCGATCGTCCTGGAGGCCGTCCGCGAATGCCTCCAGGACGTCTTCGACGTGCCCGGCCTGACCGAGCTCATGGGGGACATCGAGGCCCGCCGGGTGCGCCTGGTCGAGGTGACGACCCCGGAGCCGTCGCCCTTCGCCCGTTCGCTCCTCTTCGGGTACGTGGCGCAGTTCCTGTACGAGGGCGACTCACCGCTCGCGGAGCGGCGGGCGGCCGCGCTCTCGCTCGACTCACGGCTCCTGGCCGAGCTGCTCGGGCAGGCGGAGCTGCGGGAGCTGCTGGACGCGGACGTCCTGACCGAGCTGGAGCGGGAGCTCCAGTGGCTGACGGAGGACCGCCGGATCAAGGACGTGGAGGGCGTCGCCGACCTGCTGCGGGTGCTGGGGCCGCTGACCGAGGGGGAGCTGGCCGAGCGGGGCGCCGACGCCGCCTGGGCGTCCGAGCTGGGCCGGGCCCGGCGGGCGATCCGGGTCCGGATCGGCGGCGCGGAGCACTGGGCGGCGGTCGAGGACGCGGGCCGGCTGCGGGACGCGCTCGGCACGGCCCTGCCGGTCGGTGTGCCGGAGGCCTTCACCGAGCCGGTGAAGGACCCGCTCGGCGACCTCCTCGCCCGGTACGCGCGGACGCACGGTCCGTTCACCTCCGCCCAGGCCGCGGCGCGCTTCGGCCTGGGGGCGGCGGTCACGGACGGGGCGCTCCAGCGGCTCGCCGCCGCGGGCCGGGTGGTGCAGGGCGAGTTCCATCCGTCCGGGATCGGCCAGGAGTGGTGCGACGCCGCCGTGCTGCGGCGGCTGCGCCGCCGTTCCCTCGCGGCCCTGCGCCACGAGCTGGAGCCGGTGCCGCCCGCGGCGCTCGCGACGTTCCTGCCGCAATGGCAGCACGTCGGCGGCGGGGCGCTGCGCGGGATCGACGGCCTGGCCCGGGCGGTCGAGCAGCTCCAGGGGGCACCCGTCCCGGCCTCCGCGCTGGAGAAGCTGATCCTGCCGTCCCGGGTCCGGGACTACGCGCCGGGCCTGCTCGACGAGCTGACCACCACCGGTGAGGTGGTGTGGGCGGGCGCGGGCGCGCTGCCCGGCAAGGACGGGTGGGTCTCGCTGTACCTGGCGGACGCGGCGCCGCTGCTCCTGCCGCCGCCGCACCCGCTGGAGCTCACCGCCCTGCACGAGTCGGCGCTGTCCGCGCTGTCCGGCGGGTACGGCCTGTTCTTCCGGCAGATCGCGGACCGGATCCGGGCCACCACCCACCCGGAGGCGACCGATCCGCAGCTCGCCGACGCCCTGTGGGAGCTGGTCTGGTCGGGCCGGCTCACCAACGACACCCTGGCCCCGCTGCGCGCCCTGCTCGGCTCGGGACGCACGGCCGGCTCGACGGCGCACCGCGCGCGGCGCACGGTACCCCGGGGCCGGTTCGGCGCCCTCGGCACGACCGCCCGCACGGCGTCCCGCACGGGGCCGCCGACCGTCTCCGGCCGCTGGTCGCTGCTGCCGGGGG
>NZ_JAPSIW010000534.1 GCF_031178505.1 Streptomyces sp.
CCGCGAGGTCTCCTCGCCGATGCGCTCCACCAGGCCGGCCGCGAGCCGCGCGCCGTCCTCCATGTCGAGCAGCTGGTACTTCACCGACGAGGAGCCGGAGTTGAGGACGAGGACCCGGGAGGGAGCCGACGTGGAGGAGGAAGCGGAGGGAGCGGCGGAGGCGGCGGGAGAGGAATCCGCGGCGGAACCGGAGGAAGAGGGGGAGGCGGCGGGGGTGGGGGCGGTCATGCGGGAAGCTCCTGACCCTGGACGGAGGACACGGACGGGGCGGACGCGGCGGGATCCTGGGACTGGATCGCCGTGATGGCGACGGTGTTCACGATGTCGCTGACGAGCGCGCCGCGCGAGAGGTCGTTCACCGGCTTGCGCAGGCCCTGCAGGACCGGGCCCACGGCCACGGCGCCGGCCGACCGCTGCACCGCCTTGTACGTGTTGTTGCCGGTGTTCAGGTCCGGGAAGATCAGCACGGTCGCCTGACCCGCCACCTCCGACTCCGGCAGCTTGGTCGCGGCGACGGACGGCTCGACCGCCGCGTCGTACTGGATCGGGCCCTCGATCCGCAGGTCCGGCCGGGACTCCCGGACCAGCTTGGTCGCCTCCCGCACCTTGTCGACGTCGGCGCCCGAGCCGGAGGTGCCCGTCGAGTAGGACAGCATGGCGATCCTCGGCTCCACGCCGAAGCGGGCCGCGGTCGCCGCCGACTGGACGGCGATGTCGGCGAGCTGCTCCGCGTCCGGGTCGGGGTTGACCGCGCAGTCGCCGTACACCAGCACCTTGTCGGCGAGGCACATGAAGAAGACGGAGGAGACGATCGACGCGTCCGGCTTCGTCTTGATGATCTCGAAGGCGGGCCGGATGGTCGCCGCCGTGGAGTGCACGGAGCCGGAGACCATGCCGTCGGCCAGCCCCTCCTGCACCATGAGCGTGCCGAAGTAGTTCACGTCCGAGACGACGTCGTACGCGAGCTCCACGCTGACGCCCTTGTGGGCGCGCAGCGCCGCGTACTTCTCGGCGAACGCGTCCCGCAGCTCCGAGGCCTGCGGGTCGATCAGCTGCGTGTCGCCCAGGTTCACGCTCAGGTCGGCGGCCTTCCTGCGGATGGTCTCGACGTCACCGAGCAGGGTCAGGTCGCAGACGTCCCGGCGGATGAGGACGTCGGCGGCGCGCAGCACCCGCTCCTCGGTGCCCTCGGGGAGCACCACCCGGCGGCGGTCGGCGCGCGCCTGCTCCAGCAGCTCGTGCTCGAACATCATCGGGGTGACGCGGCCGCTGCGGGCCACCGAGACCCGCTTGAGCAGGTCGGCGGTGTCCACATGCCGCTCGAACAGGCCGAGCGCGGTCTCCGCCTTGCGCGGGGTGGCCGCGTTCAGCTTGCCCTCGAGCGCGAAGAGCTCGGCGGCGGTCGGGAAACTGTTGCCGGGCACGGAGATGACCGGCGTGCCCGGCGCGAGCCGGGCCGCCAGGGTCAGGATCTCCTCGCTCGGCCGCTCGTTGAGCGTGAGCAGCACGCCGGCGATGGGCGGGGTGCCGGCCGAGTGGGCGGCGAGCGCGCCGACGACCAGGTCGGCCCGGTCCCCGGGGGTCACCACGAGGCAACCCGGGGTCAGGGCGTTCAGGAAGTTCGGCAGCATCGCGCCGCCGAAGACGAAGTCCAGGGCGTCCCGGGCGAGCCCCGCGTCGTCGCCGAGGACGACGGTGGCGCCGAGCGCGTGGGTGATCTGGGCGACGGTGGGCGCGGCGAGCGCGGGCTCGTCCGGCAGGACGTAGCAGGGGACGGGCAGCCGGGTGCCGAGCCGCTCGGCGAGGGCCTCCCGGTCCTCGGCCGCCACCCGGTTGACGACCATCGCGAGCACGTCGCAGCCGAGGCCGTCGTACGCCCGGAAGGCGTTGCGCGCCTCGGCCCGTACGGACTCGGCCGGCTGGCCCTTGCCGCCCACCACGGGGATGACCGAGGCGCCGAACTCGTTGGCCAGGCGGGCGTTGAGCGCCAGCTCGTCGGGGAGCTGGGTGGCCGCGAAGTCCGTACCGAGGACGAGGACGACCTCGTAGTCGCGGGCCACCGCGTGGAAGCGGTCGACGAGGCGGGAGACCAGTTCGTCGGTGCCCCGCTCGGCCTGGAGCGCGGAGGCCTCGTGGTAGTCCATGCCGTAGACGGTCGCGGGGTCCTGGGAGAGCCGGTAGCGCGCCCGCAGCAGCTCGAACAGGCGGTCGGGTCCGTCGTGCACGAGCGGCCGGAACACCCCCACCCGGTCCACCTGGCGGGTGAGGAGCTCCATGACTCCCAGCTCGACGACCTGGCGGCCGTCCCCGCGGTCGATCCCGGTCACGTACACGCTGCGCGTCACGCCGTGGTCTCCTGTCCAGTCCTGCGGTACGGGGCTCGTCCCCTGGGTCAATCTCCGGTGCGCAGAACACACCGATAGGGCGGCATTACCCCCTTGACAATACCCCCGCATCTGGGTACGACGCCCGCCGGACCAAAGGCCCCGGACCGTGGGCCGCAAGGCCTCCGCGCCCCCTCCACGGGAAGGGTGACGGGGCCGTGACGGGGACGCGGGGAGAACATGGCGGGGACGCGAACGGGACGCGGAGGGGACGCCGCGAGGGCGGTGGCGGGGGGTGCGCGCCGCCGCGCCGAGAGCGGCCGTCAGGCCCGGCGTGTGAGAATTGCGGTGGCTCAAAGGACCGCGACCGAGCAGGAGACACAGCACGATGCGCATCGGAGTTCTCACCGCAGGCGGCGACTGCCCCGGCCTGAACGCAGTGATCCGGTCGGTCGTGCACCGGGCGCTGACCGGCCACGGCGACGAGGTCATCGGCTTCGAGGACGGGTTCAAGGGGCTCCTCGACGGCCACTACCGCCCCCTCGACCTCAACGCGGTCAGCGGCATCCTCGCCCGCGGCGGCACGATCCTCGGCTCCGCCCGCCTGGAACGCAACCGGCTCCGCGAGGCCGCCGAGTCCGCCTCCGACCTGGCCCGCACCTACGGCATCGACGTCCTCATCCCGATCGGCGGCGAGGGCACCCTGACCGCCGCCCGGATGCTGTCCGACGCCGGCATGCCCGTCGTCGGCGTCCCGAAGACCATCGACAACGACATCTCCTCCACCGACCGCACCTTCGGCTTCGACACCGCCGTCGGCGTCGCCACCGAGGCCATGGACCGCCTCAAGACCACCGCCGAGTCCCACCAGCGCGTGATGGTCGTCGAGGTGATGGGCCGCCACGCCGGCTGGATCGCGCTGGAGTCCGGCATGGCCGGCGGCGCCCACGGCATCTGCCTCCCGGAGCGCCCCTTCGAGGTCGACGACCTCGTCAAGATGGTCGAGGAACGCTTCGCGCGCGGCAAGAAGTTCGCCGTCATCTGCGTCGCCGAGGGCGCCCACCCGGTCGAGGGCTCGATGGACTACCAGAAGGGCGAGATCGACCAGTACGGCCACGAGCGCTTCCAGGGCATCGGCAACCGCCTCGCCGTGGAACTCGAGAAGCGCCTCGGCAAGGAGGCCCGGCCGGTCATCCTCGGGCACGTGCAGCGCGGCGGCACGCCCACGCCGTACGACCGCGTCCTCGCGACCCGCTTCGGCTGGCACGCGGTGGAGGCCGCGCACCGCGGCGACTTCGGCAGGATGACGGCACTGCGCGGCACGGACGTGGTGATGGTGCCGCTGGCGGAGGCCGTGACCCGCCTGAAGACCGTCCCGGAGGACCGCATGCGCGAGGCCGAGTCGGTCTTCTGACGGACGGTCCTCCGGCGGAGGCCCCCTGCGCCCCGGGGGCCTGAGCCCGCCGGTCCTCCGGTATCTCCGCGTCGAGTGGCCCCGACCGTACCCCCGTGGACGGTCGGGGCCACTCCGCTTTCCGGACGGCACTTCCGGGCCGGCCGGAAATACCTGATTCCACTCTTGAGCCCGCGGGCCCGATCAACAAGGCTTGGGGCCTGTCCCGGACATGTCCCAACCCTGTCCGGCGAAGGGGGGAGAGGCGCATGACCTCGGGGGAACGGGCTCCCGACCCGCGGGAGGCAGGCAGCACCGCCGAGTTCCTCGCCGGGCTCCAGGCGCTCAAGGACTGGTCCGGTCTCACCTACCGTGAGCTGTCCGCCCGGGCCGGGGAGCGCGGGGACGTGCTGCCCCGCTCCACGGTCGCCAACATGCTGGCCCGCACCACCCTGCCCCGCGAGGAGCTCCTCACGGTCTTCGTCCGCGCCTGCGGAGCGCCGTCCGGCGCCCTGGAGGACTGGCTGGCGGTACGGAAGGAGCTGGCGCTCCACGGGGTGTACGAGCCCCGGCCGCAGGAGCCGCCCGCCGCCGGCGCCCCCGGGGCCCTGGAGAACTCCGAGACCCCTGAGGCCCGGGAGGGTCCGGAGATCCCCGGGACCGGGGAGCGGGGGGAGCGCAGGGAGGCCGGTGAGACCGGGGAGGGGGCGGCGCCGGCCCGGGCCCGGATGGCCCGGGTGCTCGTCGGAGCCGTCGCCCTCGCCGGACTGGTGCTCGCCGCCCTCAGCGTGATCACCTTCGTACGGGACGGCGGCGCCGCCCATCCGCCCCGGTCAGGGCCCGGTCCCGCACCCGCCGCCGGTGACGTGACCATCCGGGTGGTCGGCCCGGACCTCTGTCTGGGGGAGCGGCGCGGTACGCGCAGCGGCCAGATCCACCAGCTGCCCTGCGCGGAGGTGGAGGTGCCGCGCTACTCGCTGAAGGATCTGGGCGGCGGACGGTGGCGGATCGTCTCGGACCACGCCGACCTGGGCATCGGCTGCTCCGGCATCCCCTCGGGCGGCCGGATACCGGACGCCGCGTTCGAGGACTCCGAGTGCGGCGACCCGAGCCGGGTGGAGAGCTTCACCCTGGAGCCGTACGGGAGCCCGGTACGGGGCCACCGCATCGTGCCGGCCGGCTCGGCGACGCCCGGCAGCTGCGTCACCGTCGTCGGCGACCGCGCCGCCGCCGGGGCGAGGCTGGCCCAGGCGCCGTGCGCCCCCGACGCCGCGGGGCAGCTGTTCGCCTTCGACCGCCGCTGACGGGCGGGGCCGACGAGGCCGCCCCGCCCG
>NZ_JAPSIW010000535.1 GCF_031178505.1 Streptomyces sp.
GTGAGGTCGCCCCGCACGTGGTCGCCTGGGACCGGGCGGAGGAGGTCGACCGGGGCATCGTGAAGAAGCTCGGCGACCTCGGCTTCCTCGGACTCACGGTCCCGGAGGAGTACGGCGGTTCGGGCGGTGACCACCTCGCGTACTGCCTCGTCACCGAGGAACTCGGCCGCGGCGACTCCTCCGTGCGCGGCATCGTCTCGGTCTCGCTCGGCCTCGTCACCAAGACCCTCGCCGCCTGGGGCACCGAGGAGCAGAAGCGCGCCTGGCTGCCCCGCCTCACCGCCGGCGAGGCCCTCGGCTGCTTCGGGCTCACCGAGCCCGGCACCGGCTCCGACGCCGGGAACCTCGCCACGCGCGCGGTCCGCGACGGCGACGGCTACCGCCTCACCGGCACCAAGACCTTCATCACCAACGGCACCTGGGCCGATCTCGCCCTGATCTTCGCCCGCACCGGCGACGCCCCCGGCCACAAGGGCGTCTCGGCCTTCCTCGTCCCCACCGACACCCCCGGCCTCACCCGCCGCCCCATCCACGGCAAGCTCGGCCTGCGCGGCCAGGCCACCGCCGAACTGGTCCTGGCGGACGTCCGCGTCCCCGCCGGCGCCCTCCTCGGCCCCGAGGGCAAGGGCTTCACCGTCGCCATGTCCGCCCTCGCCAAGGGCCGCATGTCGGTCGCCGCCGGCTGCGTCGGCATCGCGCAGGCCGCGCTCGACGCCGCCGTGCGCTACGCGGGCGAGCGGGAGCAGTTCGGCAAGCCCATCGCCTCGTACCAGCTCGTCCAGGAACTCCTCAGCGACATCGCCGTCGACGTGGAAGCCGCCCGGCTGCTCACCTGGCGGGTCGCCGACCTGATCGACCGGGGCCGGGACTTCGCCACCGCCGCCTCCCAGGCCAAGCTGTACGCCTCCGAGGCCGCCGTCCGCTGCGCCAACAACGCCCTGCAGGTCTTCGGCGGTTACGGCTACATCGACGAGTACCCGGTGGGGAAGCTGCTCAGGGACGCCCGGGTGATGACCCTCTACGAGGGCACCAGCCAGATCCAGAAGCTCATCATCGGCCGCGCCCTCACGGGAATCTCCGCCTTCTGAGCGGGGGAGGGGTCCCCGGGCGCGGCGGGGACCCAGGCTCCCTGAGTACCCGACTGAGTAGCCGCGCGGATACCGGCGCGGCCCGCTCCGGCCGAAGCTGTGCGACATGAGCGACACACCGGTCAAGCAGCAGAACACCGCCGCCTACTACGCCCAGGCCGTCATCTCCTTCGGGATCGCCCTCGCGGCCGTGGCCATCGGCGTCCACCAGCTGGAGGCCAGCGCCTGGGTGCGGGCGTTCCTCGCCGTCTCCGTCCTCTACCTCACCACCTCCGCCTTCACGCTCGCCAAGGTCGTGCGCGACCGCCAGGAGGCGGGCCAGATCGTCAGCCGGGTCGACCAGGCCCGCCTGGAGAAGCTCCTCGCCGAGCACGACCCCTTCCAGAAGCTCTGACGCCCCCGGCGCGGGCGGCGTGCCCGGAGCCCGGCGGCAGGTCCGGGACCCGAAGGTCTAAGCGCTTGCTCACCGCCGTTGTATGGTGTTCGTCCTGACGGGACCGAGGAGGAGTGTGCGATGAGCGCGGCGGAGGAGACGCCCGGCGGCGAGGACGTGCCGTGGGGCGAGGTCACGCCCGAGGCCGCCCGGCGGCTGCTGGTCGCGGCCGTCGAGGCGTTCGCCGAGCGCGGCTACCACGCCACCACCACCCGGGACATCGCCGGTCGCGCCGGGATGAGCCCCGCCGCCCTCTACATCCACTACAAGACCAAGGAGGAGCTCCTCCACCGGATCAGCCGGATCGGCCACGACAAGGCCCTGGAGATCCTGCGCGCCGCGGCCGACGGCCCCGGCACGGCCGCCGAGCGGCTCGCCGACGCCGTCCGCTCCTTCGTCCGCTGGCACGCCGAGCGGCACACCACCGCCCGGGTCGTCCAGTACGAGCTCGACGCGCTCGGTCCCGAGCACCGCGCCGAGATCGTGGAGCTGCGCCGGCAGTCCGACGCGACCGTGCGCCGGATCATCGAGGAGGGCGTGACGGCGGGGGAGTTCGACGTGCCGGACGTCTCCGGTACGGCCGTCGCGGTGCTCTCGCTCTGCATCGACGTCTCGCGCTGGTTCAACGTCCGGGGGCGCCGGACGCCCGACGAGGTCGGCGCGCTCTACGCCGGCCTCGTCCTGCGCATGGTCGGCGCCCGGGAGCCGTCCGCGAGCGGGCCCGGAGCCGGGGCGGGTCAGAAGAAGTAGCGGGAGACCGACTCGGCCACGCAGACCGGCTTCTCGGAGCCCTCGCGCTCCACGGTCACCGCCGCCGTCACCTGCACACCACCGCCCGCCTCCTCCACCTTCGTCAGGACGGCGGTCGCCCGCAGCCGCGAGCCGACCGGCACGGGGGCGGGGAAACGCACCTTCTCCGTCCCGTAGTTGAGGCCCATCTTCATGCCCTCCACCCGGAGCACCTGGGGGACGAACAGCGGCAGCAGCGACAGGGTCAGATAGCCGTGCGCGATGGTCGTGCCGAAGGGCCCGGAGGCGGCGCGCTCGGGGTCCACGTGGATCCACTGGTGGTCCCCGGTGGCCTCGGCGAAGAGATCGATCCGCTTCTGATCGATCTCCAGCCAGTCGCTGTGGCCCAACGGCTCGCCGACCCCCGCACGCAGTTCCTCGGCGGAGGTGAAGATCCTCGGCTCGGCCATGTTCCTCGTCCCTTCTGACACGTCCGACTCGCCCGACGCGGCATACCCTCCGGTCGGTATCTAAGCGCTTGCTCAGCATGTGGGGGTGAGGGGGTCGCTGTCAACGGACGGACCAGTAGGGTTCGGGGAGTGCCGCAGATTCCAGAGAAGATCCACGAGCTCACCGTCGGCCAGCTCTCCGCCCGCAGCGGGGCCGCCGTCTCCGCCCTCCATTTCTACGAGGGCAAGGGACTCATCACCAGCCGCCGCACCGCGGGCAACCAGCGCCGCTACAGCCGGGACACCCTCCGCCGGGTCGCCTTCATCCGGGCCGCGCAGCGGGTCGGCATCCCCCTCGCCACCATCCGCGAGGCCCTCGCCCAGCTCCCCGAGGAGCGCACCCCCACCAACGAGGACTGGGCCCGCCTGTCCGCCGCCTGGCGCACCGAACTCGACGAGCGCATCCGCCAACTCGGCCGTCTGCGCGACCATCTGACGGACTGCATCGGCTGCGGGTGTCTCTCCCTGGAGACCTGCGTCCTGTCCAACCCCGACGACGCCTTCGGCGAGCGCATGGCGGGCTCCCGCCTGCTTCCGCTGCGCCGCCCGGCCCCGGAGAGCGACGGCCACGGCGGCTGAGGCCCGGGACGGCCCGCCCGTCCCGGCGCCGCGCCCCACCGGCCCCCGGGCCCCGTCGCGCCCCACCGGCCCCCGCAGTCCGCGGGCCCCGTCACGCGCCCCCGCGTGCTTTCCGGCGCGTCTCCGCCTCCTGTCACGCCGCCGGCGCCAGGGGCCGGCTCCGCCCGCCGCCCGCCCGCGCCAGCGCCCGGGGCGTGAGGACCGCGCGGGGCACGGCCACCCCGCACTCCCCGCACACCGGGCCCGACCAGGACTCGTCCCGGGGACCGTGCCGCCACTCCAGCCGCGCCCCCGAACAGACCGGGCACCGCTCGCCCGGCCCGTCCTCCAGGGCCGCGATCAGCCGCCGCAGCACCTCCGGCAGCGGATCCGCCGGATGCAGACCGGGGTCGGCGCACCGCACCACGCCGTTCCCGCCCCACACCCGCCGGTGCCAGTCGTCGAAGGCGCGGAGCCGCCGCAGCCCCTCGTGCTTCTCGCGCCGCCGCCGCGCCGCGAACCGCTCCTCGTACGCGAGCCACACCGCCCGCGCCTCCTCCAGCTCGTCCAGCGCGGCCACCAGGCGCTCCGGATCGAGCTCCCGGTCCTCCGGACCGAACCTGTGCCGGCGGCACAAGTGGTCCCAGGTCGCGCGGTGTCCGTACGGCGCGAACCGCTCCAGACACTTCCGCAGCGAATACCTGCGCAGCGCCGTGTCGAACCCCGGCTCGCGCACCTGTCTCGCGAGACTCCGGAAACCGGCCATCCCTCGACACCTCCGTCGATGGTCCTTCCGCGACATCAGAGGGACGAACGGGAGCGCCGCCGTGTTCCACCGGAAGCCGCAGGGAAACCGGAGGGGAGTCCTCACCGGTACGGGAAGAGGCCGCGCGACCGGCCGGAACCGAAGCGTCCGCACGGCCGGGGGCCACCGCCCGTCACCGCCCCGCCGCGGCCGCCGAGACCACCACCCGGGCCAGCTCCGGGCGGACCACGTCACTGTGGCCGCGGACCACCTCGGCCGCGTCCACGCTCACGCACCCCGCCCCGGGAAGGCCCTCGCGCAGCACCTCCGCCAGGGTCCGCGTCGGTGTCCCCGGCGCGGCCAGCACCCCGTCGTACCCGATCGCGCCCCACCGCGGGTCGCGCGCCGCGAGCCGCCCCGGCGCGTCCGCGGTCAGTGACTCGGAGTCGTTCGCGAGCCGGGACGCCAGCGGGTACATCACGCCCAGCGCCGCGTCGTGCCGCGAATGGCAGGCCACCACGGGCCCGCGGACCCGCAGCTGCATGTCCCGCAGGGAACCCGGGCGCCCCGGGTCGTGCGGCAGCCGCGCCGCGAAGGCGTAGTGCGAGAAAGCCCCCTGAAGAAGCGTCACCGAGGCGACGGGCCGCACCCCGGGCGGGAGGCCGCGCAGCGCGTACGCGACGAGCCGGGCGCCCATGCTGTGGCCCGCCAGATGCACCCGCAGCCGGGGAGCGGCGCGCGCCACCTCCACGAGCAGCGGCCCGAGCCCGTACTCGCCGACGTGACCGGCCCGCTTCTTCATCACGTGGTACGTCGCCTGGCGCAGCGCCTCCCGCGCCCCCTTCCAGTACCGGCGCGGTCCGCCCCCCAGGGCCTCCTCACCGGTCTCCGGCTCCCCGAGCGCCTCGGTGAACAGCGCGCAGACCCCGACCGGGTCGGCGAGCAGGAACTCCGGCACCGGCTCACCGGCCGCGACC
>NZ_JAPSIW010000042.1 GCF_031178505.1 Streptomyces sp.
GCGTCATTCCATGATCGCGAATGGGGTGGGGAATTTGCGTCCGATGGTGAAGCCCGCGCTGCGCCGGGCCTGGCGGACTCTTCAGTGCGCGCAGTTCGGGATCACTCCGGCGCACGCGGTGGTGATGGACCCGGTGGACACCTCCACCGGTAGCCTCCTCACCCTGCTCGACGGCAGCCGGGGAATTGACGCGCTGCGCGCCGAGGCGCGTGCCCTCGGTCTGCCCGACGGTCACCTGGAGGCGCTCCTCGGCCGGCTCGCCGCCGCGGGGCTGCTCGCGGACGCCGCGACCGGCCGGCCCGGGAAGGCGGGGCCGGCGGCCGGGGCGGTGGACACGGCGCTGGACCCGCTGCGGGCCGACCTCGCCGCCCTGTCGGTGGTGCACCCCCGGCCCGAGGCGGCGCCGCGCGCCCTGGCGGCCCGCCGGGCCCGCCGGGTCCAGGTCCGGGGCGCGGGGCGGGTGGGGGCGATGGTCGCCGCCCTTCTCTCCGCGGCCGGGGTGGGCACGGTCGAGGTGCTGGACTCGGGCCGGGTGGAGCCGTGGGAGACGGCGCCGGGCGGACTGCCCGCCGAAGCGGTCGGCGAGCGCAGGGCGACGGCCGCCCGCCGCCTGGTGAACCGGTGGGCCCGGGACGCCCTGCGGCTCGGGCCGGGGACCGCCCCGGGCGACGCGGCCGGACGGGACGGCGAGGCCGGCCTGTCCCTCGTGGTGGTGGCTCCCCGGGACGGCCTCGGGGCGTACGTGCCCGATCCGCTGCCGGCCGAGCAGTGGCTCGCGGCGGGTGTCCCCCACCTGTACGCGGGGGTGCTGGAGGCGACGGGGGTCGTGGGGCCGCTGGTGCTGCCGGGCGGGACGGCCTGCGCGCGGTGCGTCCAGGAGGAACGGACCGACCGCGAACCGGTCTGGCCCCGGCTCCTCGCCCAGTGGCGCTCGGGCTCCCCGCACCCGCTGCCGGCCTGTGACGTGGGTCTCGCGGCGGCGGTCGCGGGGCTCGCCGCCACCCACGCGCTCGCCTTCCTGGACGGCGAACTCCCGGCGAGCACCGGCACCCGCTGGGAGATGACGCCGCCCTGGTCGCAGTGGCGGGCGGAGCCCCTCAGGCCCCACCCCGCCTGCCCCTGCGGGGCCGCGCGCGGGGCGGAGGGGGAGCGCGTCTCGGCCCCGCGAAGGGCGCAGGACACAATGGCGGGGTAACGGCCCTGCGCGGCACGGCAGTCTGGGTTTTGGAGGGGCGTATGTCTGATCTTCCCCGGAAGGCGGTCACCCGGACCGCGAAGTTGGCCGCGTTGCCCCTGGGCATCGCCGGCCGGGCCACCTGGGGCCTGGGTAAACGCATCGGCGGCAAGTCGGCGGAGCTGGTGGCCCGCGAGCTCCAGCAGCGGACCGCCGAGCAGCTGTTCAAGGTGCTCGGGGAGCTGAAGGGCGGGGCGATGAAGCTCGGGCAGGCCCTGTCCGTCTTCGAGTCGGCCCTGCCCGAGGAGGTCGGCGGCCCGTACCGGGCGGCCCTGACGAAGCTTCAGGAGGCGGCACCGCCGATGCCGACCCGTACCGTGCACGCCGTCCTGGCGGAGCGGCTGGGCGAGCGGTGGCGGGAACTCTTCCTGGAGTTCGAGGACAAGCCGGCCGCCGCCGCCTCGATCGGCCAGGTGCACCGGGCGGTGTGGCACGACGGCCGTGAGGTCGCGGTGAAGGTGCAGTACCCGGGCGCGGGTGAGGCACTGCTCTCCGACCTGGCGCAGCTGAGCCGGTTCGCCCGGCTCCTCGGCCCCCTGGTCCCGGGGATGGACGTCAAGCCCCTCATCACGGAGCTGCGGGACCGGGTCTCCGAGGAGTTGGACTACGCGCTGGAGGCCGAGGCGCAGCGGAAGCACGCCGAGGAGTTCGCGGACGATCCGCACGTGGTGGTGCCGGACGTGGTGCACCAGGCGGACCAGGTCCTCGTGACCGAGTGGATGGACGGCATCCCGCTCTCCGAGATCGTCGCGGACGGCACGGAGGAGCAGCGGGACCGTGCGGGACAGCTCCTGGCCCGTTTCCTCTTCTCCGGTCCCGCCCGCACCGGTCTGCTGCACGCCGATCCCCACCCGGGCAACTTCCGGCTGCTCCCCGGCCCGGCGGAGGACGGACCGGAGGGCTGGCGGCTCGGAGTCCTCGACTTCGGCACGGTGGACCGGCTGCCGGGCGGTCTGCCGGCGACGATCGGCACCTGTCTGCGGATGACGCTGGCGGGCGAGGCGGAGACGGTGTACGAGCTCCTGCGGGCGGAAGGCTTCGTCAAGGAATCCGTCGTCCTCGACCCGGACGCGGTCCTTGAGTACCTGCTGCCGATCATCGAACCGGCCGAGGTGGAGGCCTTCGTCTTCACCCGTGCCTGGCTGCGCACCCAGGCCGCCCGGATCGCCGATCCCCGTTCTCCCGCGCACCAGTTGGGCAAGCAGCTCAATCTGCCGCCGGCGTACCTGCTGATACACCGGGTGACGCTGAGCACGATCGGTGTGCTGTGCCAGCTCAACGCCACGGTGCGGCTGCGGGACGAACTGACGGAGTGGCTGCCCGGCTTCGCCCCCGAGCCCGGGACGGGGACCGCCGATGAGCAGGCCGCCGCGGAGGAGCGCGACTAGAAGAGGGCCTGCCGGACCGACGTGGTCCGGGGCGCGCGCCAGACGAGGGAGTAACGCCAGAAGAGACGCCGGCGCAGACGCGCGCCGGGAAGGACGTGCCGGGCCGCGCGGGTGATCTCGGCGAGGCTCTGCTCGGGCGGTCGCGTGCGGGCGGCCATCGCGAGGGGCCGGGGCGCCCGCCGCCCCCGGCTGCGCCACCAACCGGTCGCGGCGTTCAGCGGCACGGCGAGCAGGCCGAGCAGGTGGTCGCCCGGCGCCTGAGGGCGGGCGAGCCCCAGCACGACCAGGGTGCCGCCGGGTGCGACGTGCCGGCGCAGGGCCCGCAGCCCCTCGGTGAGCGGCAGATGGTGAAGGGTCGCGACGCAGGTGACGGCGTCGTAGGGACCGTCGTCGCCGGGTGCGGCGAGGGCGTCCCCGACGGTGAAGGTCACCCTGGCCCCCGGCGCGGTCAGTCCCCGGGCGCGGGCGATGATCTCGGGGTCGGCGTCCACCGCCCGTACCTCCGTCGCGCGCCCGGCGAGCAGCCGGGCGAGGTCCCCGGTGCCGCAGCCGACGTCCAGGACCCGGCCCGGGCGGCGCGGCAGCTGCCGCAGGATCCACCGGTGGTAGTGGGCGTTGTGGTCCCAGGGGTGGGCGGCGTTGAACCGGTCGAGCGCCCTCAGTACCCGGGACGCCGGCGTCTGCGGGGTCGTCATGGCACGAGTCCACCGGATCCGGGACCGGTTCACCACCACGAGGAGTCGAGACGCCCCTCGATGGCGCGGAGGTTGGCGCGGGCGCAGTCCTCGCAGAAATACCGTCGCCGGCCGTTCTCCACCGAGCAGGTCCAGGTCACCGGGAGGCTCTCGGCGGTCGTGCCGCAACGGGCGCAGGAGAAGCGCTCCTCGGGGGTGCGGGAGTCGTTCACCCTCGTGACGATAGCCCTCCGGGCCGCCCCGGTGCGGGCAACGCACCGCGGGCACAACACGCCGCGGGGGCCGGTCCGTTCGGACCGGCCCCCGCGGGAGCGTCACGGCGACGCTCAGTGCATGACGGCCATGGCGAGCGCGCGACGGGCACGCAGCGAGACGCGCTCGGCGCGCCGCTGCATGCGCCGGGCGGCGATCAGGCGCGCGGCCTGACGTCCCGCCTCGGCCTCACTGCGCAGCTCCTGCATATGCACACGGGCCATGGCTTCTGGAATGAGTTGCATTTCACGGGTCCTGTTCTGACGCGCCGTGTGCGCGCCGACGGTGGAGAAGACTGGGGTCGCGGAGCCGGTGGGCTCACTGGCGGAAGAGGTCATCGGGGCCTGCTTCTGGGGATCGTGCGTGAGAGGACGGTCGATGGTTCCGGCGGTGTTCATGCCACGACCGGGTTCTTGCGCGGGCGGCCACGGGGCCGCTTCCGGGCGACGACCACACCCTGGACGAACAGCTCGCCGCCCCAGACGCCCCAGGGCTCGCGCCGCTCCTTGGCGCCGGCCAGGCAGGCCTCCATGAGCGGGCAGGTACGGCAGAGGGACTTCGCGTACTCGACGTCGGCCGGGGACTCCGCGAAGAAGACCTCCGGGTCGTAGGCACGGCAGGGAACGGGTACGCCGAGGTTCTCGATGGCGTCGTCGAGCGCGGTGAGCGCGGTGAGGGGGGCGAGGGGGGTCAAAGCGGGGTCCTCCGTGGAACCGGGCAGGGAGAGCGAATCGGAAGGCGGTACGGACGGGGCGTGCGCTTCGAGTTGCACGGTGGTCATTCCTCGTCTGGTCGTTCCGGCCTGTTGGCCGGGCTGTCGGCTGGTACCGGGTGTTGCTTGTCCCGAGGCCCCTTCGCTCCGTCCTCCCCGTTCGGGGACAAACAGAAGGGCCGCGGATCCCGGGTGGGGTTCCGCGGCCCTGAAGGCGCCGGCCTGATCGTCGATCAGGCTGGATCACTCCAGGGTTCGAGCCCACGGAAGGCCCACGTGTGGTGCTGCGTCGTCTGCTGCTGGATTCCGGCACCGGTCGCCGCGAAGCCATAGGCCTTGGCGGCCTTGCCCGCTACTCCTGCTTCCAGTGCCTTGGTCGGTCGCTCGTTGCGCTCGATGGCGGGCATGCCGGTCCGGAAGAGGCCGGAGACGGGCAGACCGCTGCCAAGGGACGCAAAGGCGGAGAGGCCGAGCGAGCAGGCGGAGACGACGGAGAGATCGGTCATTTTGGCGTCGCTGACGAAGCCGACGGTGCCGGCGGTGGTGCTGGTCTTGATGATGTTGCTGATCACTTCAATCGCCTCCTCTCGGCGTCTCGGAGGGCTCGGTGTGAGCCGGACCCTCGTGTTCATTTGGACAAGTACAGCACGAAGACAGGGCTTCGAAGAAGCCGCCGTTTCCGTGGTTAAGAACCTATGGGGCTTGACGGGGCGGGCGCAAACTATTTTTGCGACGAGTTTCGCTCAGTCCTCGATGTGGTCCAGGCCACCCTCCTGGCCTGCGCAGATGGCCAGGACATCGGCTCCGAAGCGCTCCAGCTTGCGGGCTCCGACACCCGAGATCGAGGAGAGCTCCCCGTCGGTCGAGGGGACCCGCTCCGCGATGGCCATGAGCGTCTTGTCGGTGAAGACGCAGTACGCGGGCTGCCCGAGCTCCCTGGCCTGCTCCGAGCGCCACTCCCGCAGCCTCTCGTACAGCGCCTCGTCCATGTCCGAGGGGCAGTCCTCGCAGCGCATGAGCTTCATGGCGCCGGCCTCGGTGAGCGTGGCACCGCAGACCCGGCACTGGACGGGCCCGCGCCGCTTCCGCCGGCCGCCCGCGCCCCGCTCGACGCCGCCGCCTCCGCCCGCGCCGCCCGCGCCGACGGACCCGGAGCCGGGCCGGAGCCCCTTGAGGAACCGGGTGGGCCGCCGGGAGGCCCGGCCGCCCGGGGAGCGGGAGAGCGCCCACGAGAGCGAGAGGTGCAGCCGGGCGCGGGTCACGCCCACGTACAGCAGGCGCCGCTCCTCCTCGACCTGCTCGTCGGTCTTGGCGTAGGTGATCGGCATCATGCCCTCGGTGAGGCCGACCAGGAAGACGGCGTCCCATTCGAGGCCCTTGGCCGCGTGCAGCGAGGCGAGCGTGACGCCCTGGACGGTGGGGGCGTGCTGGGCGGCGGCCCGCTCGTCGAGCTCGGTGACCAGGTCGGAGAGCGTGGCCCCCGGCTTGACGCGGGCGAAGTCCTCGGCGAGCCGGACGAGGGCGGCGAGGGATTCCCAGCGGTCCCGCACGGCTCCGGAGCCGGCGGGCGGCTCGCTGGTCCAGCCCTTGGTGGAGAGCACCGCCCGCACCTGGGACGGCAGGTCGTCGGTCCCGTCGAGCAGGGAGTCGTTGCCCCCGGCTCGGGCCGCCCCGCGCAGGGCGACCCCGGCCTCCCGTACCTCCTGCCGCTCGAAGAAACGCTCGGCGCCGCGCAGCTGGTAGGGCACCCCGGCGTCGGCGAGGGCCTGCTCGTACACCTCGGACTGGGCGTTGACCCGGTACAGGACGGCGATCTCACCGGCCGGGACGCCGGCGGCGATGAGGTCACGGATGCGGCGGGCGGTGCCCTCGGCCTCGGCGGGCTCGTCGGCGTACTCGGTGTAGGCGGGCTCGGGGCCGGGGTCGCGCTGGGAGATCAGTTCCAGGCGGTGCTCGGCGGCCCGGCCGCGCGCCTGGCTCAGCAGCCCGTTGGCCAGGTGGACGACCTGCGGGGTGGAACGGTAGTCGCGGACGAGCTTGACCACCGTGGCGTTCGGGTGGCGGGTCCGGAAGTTCAGCAGGTGGTCCGGGGTGGCTCCGGTGAAGGAGTAGATCGTCTGGCTGGCGTCACCGACGACGCAGAGGCTGTCGCGGTCGCCGAGCCACAGGTCGAGCAGCCGCTGCTGGAGCGGGGAGACGTCCTGGTACTCGTCCACGACGAAGTGCTGGTACTGGCGCCGGACCTGGTCCGCGATGTCGGGGCGGTCCTGGAGGATGCCGACGGTGAGCAGCAGCACGTCCTCGAAGTCGATCACCGAGCGGTCCCGCTTCAGCTGCTCGTACGTCGCATAGATCTGGCCAATCTCGGCCGGGTCCCGGGGAGCGTCCCTGACGGACTTGGCGACCGCCGCCGGATAGTCGGCGGGCACGGTCTGGGTGACCTTCGCCCACTCGATCTCGCTGGTCACGTCCCTGAGCTCGTTCCGATCGAGCCGGATGCGACAGCGGGCGGCGGCCTCGGCGACCAGCTGGATCTTCCGCTCCAGCAGTCGGGGCAGCTCGCCGCCGACCGCTTTCGGCCAGAAGAACTGAAGCTGCCGGAGGGCGGCGGAGTGGAAGGTCCGGGCCTGGACGCCGCCCGCGCCGAGCTGGCGGAGCCGGCCGCGCATCTCGCCCGCGGCCCGGTTGGTGAAGGTGACGGCCAGCACACTGGCGGGCGGGAGTATGCCCGCGCGCACCCCGTAGGCGATCCGGTGCGTGATGGCCCGCGTCTTGCCCGTGCCGGCTCCCGCCAGCACGCACACCGGGCCGTGCAGGGCCAGGGCGACCTCGCGCTGCTCGGGGTCGAGCCCGTCGAGCACCGCGTCGGCCGTCTCCGGGACCTGCGGGAAAAGAGAGGAGTGCGTTGCTGCTGTCACCCCGCCATGCTGCCAGGTTCACGGGGGTGGATGCGGCGGCTTGTCCACAGGCCCGCGACACCGGTCGTACGAATTCCGGGAATGGCCGGGCGGGGGCGTACGTTCTTCTTCTCGGCACCCCGAGGAACCCGATCAAGAGGAGCGCCTGGCCATGCAGGGCACTGTGACGATGTACAGCACCGAGTGGTGCGGCTACTGCCGCCGGCTGAAGAGTCAGCTGGACCGCGAGGGCATCACGTACACGGAGATCAACATCGAGCAGGACCCCGAGTCGGCCGCGTTCGTGGAGAAGGCCAACGGGGGCAACCAGACCGTGCCGACCGTTCTCTTCCCGGACGGTTCGACGCTGACGAACCCGTCGCTCGCGCAGGTCAAGCAGAAGATCGGCGTCTGACGTCCCTCGTACGGAACCCCCGGCCGGGCCCTGTGCCCGCCGGGGGTTTTGTCGTGTGCGCCACGGGTGCGCGCGGCTCAGGCGAGGTCGCCGGGCTTCGGCAGCGGCTTGCCGTACCAGAGTTCGATCAGGCGGGAGGCGATCGAGATGCCGTACGGGGGCAGGACCTCGCCGGAGTCGAAGCCGGCGGCGAGCTCCTCGCGGGAGAACCAGCGGGCCTCTTCGATCTCCTCGCCGTCCACGGTGATCTCCGAGGAGGTGGCACGGGCGAAGAAGCCCAGCATGAGGCTGGACGGGAACGGCCAGGGCTGGCTGCCGACGTACTCGACCTCGCCGACCGTGACGCCCGCCTCCTCGAAGACCTCGCGGACCACGGACTGCTCGATGGACTCGCCGGGCTCGACGAAGCCGGCGAGGGTGGAGAAGCGGCCCTCCGGCCAGTGGACCTGGCGGCCGAGGAGGATGCGGTCGTGCGCGTCGGTGACCGCCATGATCACGGCCGGGTCGGTGCGCGGGTAGTGCTCGGCGCCGCAGGCCTGGCAGCGGCGGACGTGGCCGGCGGCGGCGATCACCGTGCGCTCACCGCAGCGCGAACAGAAGCGGTGGAGGCGCTGCCAGTTCTCCAGGGCGACCGCGTGGACCATGAGACCGGCGTCGCGCGGCGAGAGCAGCAGCCCCGCCTCGCGCAGGCCGGCCGGGCGGGCGGACTGGTCCATGCGGCCCGGCAGGGAGTCCTTCTGCAGGGCGAAGTAGGAGACGCCCTCGGCGTCGGTGCCGAGGAAGTAGCGGTGGGTCTCGGTGAGCGGGGCCTCGAACGCCGGGGTCATCACGAGTTCGGTGCTGCCGTCGGGCCGGTCGTCGATCAGCACCTGGCCGCCGGAGACGACGAAGACACGCGTCGTGGGGTGGCTCCAGGCCGCCGCCAGCCAGGCCTCGTCGAGGCGGTGGTGCGCCGCGCGGTCGATCCCGCTCGGTGCGGTGAGCGAGATCGGGCGGTCCGCGAACGCGTTGTTCAGGGTGCTCACAGGTGCTTCCAACTCCCCCGGATCGGTGTGTGGGTTCAGCGCTGGGCGTCGTGGAGGGCGGCGGGCAGGTCGCCCCACAGGTACGCGGTCGTCTCGACGCCCTTCATGAGGAGATCCAGTTCGATCTTCTCGTCGGGGGCGTGCCAGCCGTCGGACGGGACGCTGATCCCCAGGAAGAGGACCGGCGCGCCGAGGACGTCCTGGAGGTCGGCGGCGGGGCCCGAGCCGCCCTCGCGGGTGTAGCGGACCGTGGCGCCGTCGAAGGCCCGGCTCATGGCCCCGGCGAGCGCGGTGAGGGCGGGGTGGCCGAGCGGGGTGAGGCAGGGACGGGTGGGGGCGCCGAAGACGATCTCGTACCGGATGCCGGCCGGGACGAGTCCGGCGAGCCAGTCCCGTACGGCGCGCTCGATCGCGTCCGGGTCCTGGCCCGCGACCAGGCGGAAGGAGAGCTTCAGCTGGGCGGAGGCGGGCACGATCGTCTTGCCGCCGGGGCCCTGGTAGCCGCCGCCGATGCCGTTGACCTCGGCGGTCGGGCGGGCCCAGACGCGCTCCAGGGTGGAGAAGCCGGCCTCGCCGAGGGTGCCGTGGGACTTGGCGGTGCGCAGCCAGGCGGCCTCGTCGAAGGGGAGCTCGGCGACGAGGGCCCGCTCGGCCTCGGTGAGTTCGGTCACGCCGTCGTAGAAGCCGGGGATCGCCACCCGCTCGTCCGCGTCGTGGAGGGCGGCGACGATGCGGCCGGCGACGGTGGCGGGGTTGGGGACGGCGCCGCCGAAGGAACCGGAGTGGATGTCCTGGTCGGGGCCGTACAGCGCGATCTCGCAGTCGGCGACCCCGCGCATGCCGGTGCAGACGGTGGGGGTGGTCTCGGACCACATGCCGGTGTCGGAGACGATCACGGCGTCGGCGGCCAGCCGTCCCGCGTGGTCCTCGACGAGCGCGCGGAAGTGCGGGGAGCCGGACTCCTCCTCGCCCTCGATCAGCAGCTTGAGGCGGACAGCGGGGGCGGTGCGGCCGGTGGCGGCGAGGTGCGCGCGGACGCCGAGGGTGTGGAAGAAGACCTGGCCCTTGTCGTCGGCGGCGCCCCGCGCGTACATCCGGCCGTCGATGACCGTCGGCTCGAAGGGCTCGGTGCGCCAGCCGTCCTCGCGGGCGGCGGGCTGCACGTCGTGGTGGCCGTAGACGAGGACGGTCGGGGCGTCCGGGTCCTCGGAGGGCCATTCGGCGAAGACGGCGGGGGCGCCGGGCGTCTCCCAGATCTCGACGGTGGGGAAGCCGGTCTTGGCGAGGTGGGCGGCGAGCCACTCGGCGCTGCGCCGTACGTCCCCGGCCCGCTCCGGCTGCGCGGAGACGGAGGGGATGCGGAGCCACTCGGCGAGGTCGCCGAGGAAGGTCTCGCGGTGCTGCTCGATGTACGTGCGTACGGCGTGGACGGCGCTGTCCGGGGTCTCGCTCATGGGCCCGAGCCTATCCGGCGTCCGGGTGTGCCCCCTCCAGCAGGAGGGCCTCCAGCTCGGCCCGGCCGGGGAGGCGGGCGGGGCGGACGATCTCACCCGTTCGGACGTACACGAACGCGGCGTCCACCTCCTCGGGCGCCAGGCCGTGCTGTTCGGCCCAGGCGAGCCGGTAGAGGGCGAGCTGGAGGGGGTCGGCGGAGCGGGTCCGGCTGGTCTTCCAGTCGACGATCTCGTACGCGCCGGTGCCGGGGTCCCGGTAGACGGCGTCGATGCGGCCCCGGACGACCCGCCCGGCGAGGGTGAGGTGGACGGGGACCTCGACGCGGTGGGGGGTGCGGGCGGCGTACGGGGTGCGGGCGAAGGCCTCCTTGAGCGCGTCGAGGTCGCGCTCGTCGCGGATCTCGGGCTCGCCGGCGAAGTCCTCGCCGCCGGGCAGTTCGTCCGGGCCGAGGAACGGCAGGGGCAGCTCCTCGTAGCGGGATTCCACCCAGGCGTGGAAGCGGGTGCCGCGGCGGGCGGCGGGCTGCGGCGGGCGGGGCATGGGCCGGGCCAGCTCGCGGGCGAAGCCGTCCGGGTCGGCGGCGAGCCGCAGCACCTGGGAGGCGGAGAGGTAGGCGGGCAGGACGACGTCCCGGGTGGTGGCGCGGGCTCGCCGGAGCTCGGCGGTGAGGGCGCTCAGGTCGCGGTCCCAGGAGGCGATGGTGCGGGCCTCCTCGGGGGTGGGATCGGTGGGATCGCGGTACGGCTCCGAGGGCGCGGGGCCGGCCCCGGGCCGGTCCTCGTGCCCGGGCCCCGGCTCGGGCTCCCGGGGCCCGGGCACCGCGTCCGCGTGGGTGTCCTCGGGAAGGAGCTCCTCGGCGGGGGCGGGCTCGCCGGCGGCGGTGCCATCGGGCGCGGGGCCTGCGGGCGCGGGCGACTCGGGGCGCACGGGGTCGTCGTCCCGGGCGGGCGGCTCCGCCTCGAGGGCGTCGTCGTCCCAGGCAGGGCCCTCCGTCTTGGGAGCGTCGTCCCAGGCGGGGTCCTCCGTCTCGGGAGCGTCGTCCCAGGCGGGCTCGTCCTCCCAGGCGGGCTCCTCGTCGGGCCAGAAGTCGTCGGGGGCGGGGCCGGGATCGGGGGCGGCGGGGGTTCCGGTCCCGGCGTGCCGGAGGCGGTCCGCGAGCGCGGCCCTGACCCGCTCCGCCGCCTTCCGGCGCAGGCCGAGGGCCTGGTCGTCCAGGGGCAGGGGCCAGGGCCGGTCGCGTTCGGCCTCGGCGAGGAGGGGGTTCTCGGCGCCCTTCTCCGGTGCCTCGGCCCAGGCCTCGATCTCGCCGTGGCCGGCGGCGCAGTGCTCGTACAGGGCCAGCAGGAAGTCCGAGGGGCCGCGGGGCTTCTTCTGGGCGGGGCCCCACCAGTGGGCGGAGCCGAGGAGGAGGGAGCGGGGGCGGGTGAAGGTGACGTAGCCGAGGCGGAGCTCCTCGGTGTGCTGGTGGTCCCGCATCTCGTTCTTGAAGGCGGTGAGCGCCTTGGCGTTCCAGGCGTCGAGGGCCGGGAGGGTGGCGGCGTCGCCGCGCAGGGCGTGCGGGAGGACCTGGGGCTGGGAGGTCCAGGACTCGCGGGCGCGGGCGGAGGGGAACTGGCCGGAGACCAGGCCGGGGACGGCGACCACGTCCCATTCCAGGCCTTTGGACTTGTGGGCGGTCAGGACCTTGACGGTGTTCTCACCACCGGGGAGGGCGTTGTCGAGGCCCTTCTCGAACTGGGCGGCGGTGCGCAGGAAGCCGAGGAAGGCGAGGAGGCTCGCCTCGCCGTCGAGGGAGGCGAAGCCGGCGGCGATGTCGAGGAAGTGGCCGAGGGTCTCGCGGCGGCGGGCGGCGAGGGCGTGCGGGGAGGCGGAGAGTTCGACCTCCAGGCCGGTGGCACCGAGGACGCGGTGGAGCACGTCCATGAGCGGGTCGGCCAGGGAGGTGCGCAGCGCGCGCAGTTCGGCGGCGAGACGGGCGAAGCGGACCCGGGCCTCGGGCGAGAAGGGCAGGCCGTCGTCGGGGTGGCCACCGGAGTCGAGGAAGGTGTCGAGGGCGTCGGCGAGGGAGACGACCTCGGACGGGTCGACGCCCTCGACGGCGGCGGCGAGCCGCTGTGCCGGGTCCGGGTCGTCCTCGCCCCGGTGGACGAGGAGGCGGGCGCGGCGGCCGAGGAGGGCCAGGTCGCGGGGGCCGATCCGCCAGCGCGGGCCGGTGAGGAGCCGTACGAGGGAGGCGTTGGCGCCGGGGTCCTGGAGGACCTCGCAGACGGCGACGAGGTCGGCGATCTCGGGGAGGTGGAGCAGGCCGGAGAGTCCGACGACCTCGACGGGCACGTCCCGGGCGACGAGAGCGGCGTGGATGGCGGGGAAGTCGGCGGCGGTGCGGCACAGGACGGCGATCTCGCCGGGTTCGCGGCCGGTGGCGACCAGGTGGGCGAGGGAGTCGGCGAGCCAGTCGATCTCCTCGGTGTGGGTGGGCAGCAGCGCGATCCGTACGCTGCCGTCCGCCTCGGCGCCCGGTGCGGGGCGCAGGGCTTCGACGCCCTGGTGGAGGGCGCGCAGCGGGGCGGCGAGCCCGTTGGCGAGGTCGAGGAGGCGGCCGCCGCTGCGGCGGTTCTCGGAGAGGGAGTGGCGGGCGGCGGGGCTGCCGTCCGCGTGGGGGAAGTGCTCGGGGAAGTCGTCGAGGTTGGCGACGGAGGCACCGCGCCAGCCGTAGATGGCCTGGCAGGGGTCGCCGACGGCGGTGACGGGGTGGCCGGTGCCCTGGCCGAAGAGGCCGGACAGCAGCAGCCGCTGGGCGACGGAGGTGTCCTGGTACTCGTCGAGGAGGACGACCCGGAACTCGTGGCGCAGGATCGCGCCGACCTCGGGGCGGGTGGTGGCGAGCTCGGCGGAGAGCGCGATCTGGTCGCCGAAGTCGAGGAGGTCGCGGGAGCGCTTGGCGGCGCGGTAGCGGACGACGAGGTCGAGGAGTTCGCGGCGGGCCGCCGTGGCCTCGGGGATCTTGCGGAGCTCCTCGTTGGTGAGTTCGGCACCGGCGAGTTCGGTGAGCAGCGCGGAGTCGTACGCCTGGAGTTCTTCCGGCCGGACGAGGTGCTCGGAGAGTTCCGCGTCGAGGGCGAGGAGGTCGGTGACGAGGGTCGGGAACGAGCGGGTGAGGGCCGGGTACGGGCCGGGGGCCTCGCGCAGGACGCGGGCGGCGAGCTGGTAGCGGGTGGCGTCGGCGAGGAGGCGGGAGGTGGGCTCCAGGCCGAGGCGGAGCCCGTGGTCGGTGAGGAGCTGCCCGGCGAAGGCGTGGTACGTGGAGATCCGGGGTTCGCCGGGCGGGTGCTCGGCGGCGTCGGGGGAGGTCGCGCCCGGACCGGGGGCGGGGCGGGGCGGGGGGACGGTGGGTGCCGGGTCGGGGTCGGTGACGCCGGCGCGCAGGAGAGCGGCGCGGACGCGCTCGGCGAGCTCGCCCGCGGCCTTGTTGGTGAAGGTGAGACCGAGTACCTGCTCGGGGGCGACCTGGCCCGTGCCGACCAGCCAGACCACCCGGGCGGCCATCACCGTCGTCTTGCCGGAGCCGGCTCCGGCGACGATGACGTGCGGGGCGAGCGGCGCGGTGACGCAGGCCGTCTGCTCCGGCGTGAACGGGATGCCGAGCAGCTCCTTGAGCTGCTCGGGGTCGGTGAGGTGTGCGGTCACTCCACAGAGGCTAACCGGGCGGTCCGACAGTGCCGGTCCCCTCCGGCCGTGACCGGCCCCGCGCCGGTCCTTCCCGGGCGGCCGCTCAGGCGGGGCTGCCGCGGTTCAGCTTGGCGAGGTCGACGGTCTCGCCGGGGGGCGGGACGGTGACCTTGACCGGCTTGTCGTAGTCGGAGAGCGTGATCGAGCCGGGTTCGTCGCCTCCGGTCTTCACCGTCCTGAGGATGTACGGCTTGCCCTCCTGGGAGACGGACACGGTGGACGTCTCACCGCCGGGCTTCTTGCTGACGAGGGTGGCGACCGGGGTGTCGTCGACCTTGCCGTCGCGGCCCCGGGTCAGGGTGCCGCGGTCCGGGTCGCGGGTGCCGTCCCGGTCCTTGTCCCGGTCGAGGTCGTCGAGGAGGGCCTTGAGGTCGCATATGCCGCCGAGGTCCTCGCTGCCGGGCTGGCCGGGCGCGATCTTCAGCCACCGGCCCTTGAGGAGTTCGACGGTGGCGGCCGTCTGTCCGTCGGGCATGCCCTGGGATCCCATGGAGGCGCGCCAGAAGGTCTCGTCGCCCTTCATGTACGTGATGTCGTCCGCGCGCCGCAGTTCCGCCGTACCACCGGCGATCTTCAGACGCCCTGTGCACTCGTTCCGGTCGTTGAGGGCGAGGTCGACGTCGAGGGGCTGGTCGTCGCTGACGATCCGGCCCTTCATACGGAGGGAGGTCGCGGACTGGGTGGCTTCGACGGCCCGGTCGGCGATCTGTTCCGGGGTGAGGCCGGCGAACGGGTCGCCGGGGGACGGGGCGGCGGTCCCGGCGAGCGGGGCGGGGCCCGGCGTGAGGACGGGCGCCGCCGCGGTGGCCGCCGGAACGGGGCCCGTGACGACGACGGCCACGCAGACGGCGGCCGCGGCGCGGAGCTTTCGGTGGGACGCCATGTGAGCCTCCTGGCGGATGCGCCGAACTCCTTCCCAGGGTCGCCCCACGCGCGCGTGCCCGCTACTTCTGCCCGTGCGGGCCCCCGCCCCGCCGGTCGGGGGCCGGTGGGGCGGGGGCCGCGGGGTCAGGAGGCGCCGGCGAGCTGGGCCATGTCGACGACCTGGTCGGCCGGCGGGGCCGTGACGGTGACCGGCTTGTCGTAGTCGCCGAGGGTGACGGTGCCGGGCTCGTCGCCGCCGGTCTCCACGACGCGCAGGATGTAGGGCTTGGCGGCGTCCTTGGCCACGTAGAAGGTGGTGGTCCCGCCCTTCGTGCCCTTCTTGGTGAGGGTCACGGCCGGGGCGCCGTCGACGTCGGCGTCGGCGCCGCGGGTCAGGCCCTTGCGCTGCTTGTCGTCCTTGTCCATGTCCTTGACGACGGTCTTCAGGTCGCAGAAGGCGCCCAGGTCGTTGTCGTCGCCCTCGGAGGGCATCTTCATCCAGCGGCCCTTGAGCAGGGCGGTCATGGCGTCGGCCTCGTCGCCCTCGGCGCCGCTGCTGGCGCGCCAGAAGGCGTCGTCGCCCTTCATGTAGGTGGCGCCGTCGACGCGGCGGATCTCGGCCTTGCCCGCGCCCGCGCCGGACATGGTGCCGGTGCAGACGCCCTTGTCGCTGAGCGCGAAGGCGACGTTCATGTCCTTGCCGTCGGTCTTGCCGGTGCCGTTCATGCGGAAGGAGGTGGCCTTCTTCGTGGCCTCCACGGACTTCTCCGCGATGGCGTCGGCCGTCAGGCCCGCGAAGGGGTCGGCGGGCTTGTCGTCGCCCTGGGAACAGCCCGTGACGCCGGCGACCACGGCCACACAGACCGTGGCGGCCGTCCAGAGCTTCCTGCTGACCCTCATGTGCGTACTCCTCGCGCGTCACTTCTCACAGCTTCTTCCGACGGCGCCTTTACGAAAAAGCACCGCGAAGAGAGTGACAGGTGAGGGCGGGCGAGGGATGTACAGAGCGGAACGTGACCCTCCGCACATGCGTACGAAAATGGGGGATCGCTCAGTCCACCACGTGCCGGCCCTCCGGCAGGGCGCTGCACGAGGCGCGGAAGGAGCAGGTCGCGCACTGGCGGCCGGCCGTCGGGGAGAAGCGTTCGTCGAGGACGCGGCCGGCCGCGGTGGCGAGGAGCTCCCCGACCCACTCCCCCGTCTCCGCCCCTTGGGCCTGCACCTTGGGCAGGGCGTCACCGCCCTCCTTCTTCGGCGCGGCCTGCCGCAGCTGGACGAGTTCGGCACCGCCCGGCTCCGGTCGGCGGCCGTCGAACACCTCGTCCAGGGCGCCCTCGCGGACCGCCAGCTGGTAGACGGCCAGCTGCGGGTGGCGGGCGACCTCCTCGCGGGTGGGGGCCGACTTGCCCGTCTTGAAGTCCACGACGTAGGCCCGGCCCTGCTCGTCCCGCTCGACCCGGTCCATGGAGCCGCGGATGCGCACCTCGTACTCCCCCGCCTCCAGGGTCACGTCGAACGCCTGCTCCGAGGCGACGGGGGTACGGCCGCCGCGGTCCATGACGTGCCAGCGCAGGAAGCGCTCCAGCGCCACGCGCGCGTGCTGCTTCTCCTGGGCGGACTTCCACGGCGCGTCGAAGGCGAGGGCGTCCCAGACCGAGTCCAGGCGGGCCATGAGGACGTCGAGATCGGCGGGGGTCCGGCCGGAGGCGACCTCGTCGGCGAGGACGTGGACGACGTTGCCGAAGCCCTGGGCGGCCGAGGCCGGCTCGGCGGCCTTCACCTCACGGCCCAGGAACCACTGGAGGGAGCAGGTCGTGGCGAGGCTCTCCAGGGCGCTCGGCGAGAGGGCAACGGGCCGGTCCCGGTCGCGCAGCGGCACCGTGCTCCGGGTCGGCTCGAACAGGCCCCACCAGCGGTCCGGGTGGGCGGCCGGGACCAGCGGCTGGCCCTCGTCGTCGGTGAGCGAGGCGAGTTCCGCGAGCCGCTGGACGGCGGCCTCGCGCAGGGCGGGCGAGGCCACCGGGTCGACGGTGGTGGCCCGCAGCTCGGCGACCAGGGCGGAGACGGCGAGGGGGCGGCGGGGGCGGCCGGGGACGTCCTTCGGCTCGGCGCCGAGTTCGGTGAGGAAACGGGACGGCTGGTCCCCGTCCTCGGCCGGGGCCTTCACGGCGGTGACGACGAGCCGGTCACGGGCGCGGGTGGCGGCCACGTAGAACAGGCGGCGTTCCTCCGCGAGGAGGGCGCCGGCCGGGAGCGGCTCGGCGAGACCGTCGCGGCCGATCCGGTCGGCCTCCAGGAGCGATCCCCGGCGGCGCAGGTCGGGCCAGAGGCCCTCCTGGACCCCGGCGACGACCACCAGGCTCCATTCGAGGCCCTTGGAACGGTGGGCGGTCATCAGCCGGACGGCGTCCGGGCGGGTGTGCCGGCGGGTGAGGGTGTCGGCGGCGATGTCCTGGGCGTCGAGTTCCTCGAGGAAGTTGCGCACACCCCGGCCGCCGAGTCGCTCCTCGGCGCGGGCGGCGGTCTCGAACAGGGCGCAGACGGCGTCGAGGTCCCGGTCGGCGTTCCGCCCGGCGGGACCGCCCCGGAGCGCGGCGCGCTCCAGCCGGCCGGGCCAGGGGGTGCCGTTCCACAGCGTCCACAGGGCCTCCTCGGCGGTCCCGCCGGCCGCGAGGAGCGCGCGGGCCTCGCGCAGGAGCCGGCCCAGCCGGTGGACGCCCTGGGCGTACGCGGAGTCGTGGGCGACGAGCCGCTCGGGCTCGGCGAGCGCGCGGGCGAGCAGCACGTCGGAGGGCGGCGGGACCTTGTTGCCGCCCGCCCGCTCCTCGTCCCGCAGGGCCCGCCCGAGCCGCCGGAGATCGGCGGGGTCGACCCCCGCGAGCGGCGAGGCGAGCAGTTCGAGGGCGGTCTCGACGGGGATCCACCCGGCCCGGTGACCGGCCCCGGGGGCGGTGCCCCCGGCCGGGGCGGCGTCGGCGGGCTCGCCGGTGTCCGAGGTCCCGTCGGTCACGCCAGGCCCCGCCCCGGGCCCCTCCGCTTCGGCGTCCGGCGTCGCCTCGCCGGGAGTGTCCTCCGGGGCGGTGCCCGGCGGGAGGGCGGCGGAGACCGTGCGGAGGGCGAGGAGCAGGGGGGCCACCGCCGGTTCGTGGCGGAGAGGGGTGTCGGCGGCGTCCGTCTCGACGGGGACGCCCGCCGAGGTCAGGGCGCGGCGGAGGGACGGCAGGGAGGCGGCGGCGCGGGTCAGGACGGCCATGTCCTGCCAGGGGACGCCGTCCTCCAGGTGCGCGCGGCGCAGCAGGTCGGCGATGTTCTCGGCCTCGGCGGAGGCGGTCGGGTACGTGTACGCCTCGGCCCGGCCCCCGTCCCGTACCGCCGTCAGCTCGCGGTGGGCCCGCACCTTGTCGGCGGGCAGCCGGGGCATCGGCATGCGCCGGGCCAGCTCGCGGGTCGCGCCGAGCAGGGCCGCGCCCGAGCGGCGGGAGGTGCCGAGGACGCGGACGTCCGCGCCGCCGAAGGCGGCGGGGAAGCCGAGGATGCCGTTCACGTCCGCGCCCCGGAAGGCGTAGATCGACTGGTCGGGGTCGCCGATGGCGACGAGGGTGGTCCGCCCGCCGCCGGCGAGCGCGTGCAGGAGCCGGACCTGGGCCGGATCGGTGTCCTGGTACTCGTCGACGTACACCGCGTCGTACGCGGGCAGGGTGACGCCGCCGGCGAGGAGGACGGCCCGGTGGACGAGCTCCGTGTAGTCGAGGACGCCCTGGAGGTCGAGGACGTCGAGGTACTCGGCCAGGAAGCCGGCCGCCGCCTTCCAGTCGGGGCGGCCGACCCGGTCGGCGAAGCGGGCGAGCTCGTCCGGGCCGAGACCCAGTTCGCGGGAGCGGGCGAGGACGGCCCGGACCTCGTCGGCGAAGCCGCGGGTGGTGAGGCAGGCGCGCAGTTCGTCGGGCCAGCCGACCCGGCCGAGTCCCGCCTTCTCCAGGTCGATCTGGCCGGCGAGCAGCTCCCGGACGGCGAGGTCCTGCTCGGGTCCGGACAGGAGCCGGAGCGGTTCGGCGAAGAGGTCGGCGTCCTGGTGGGCGCGGATGAGGGCGTAGCAGTACGAGTGGAAGGTGGTGGCCTGCGGGGGGCGCCGCCCGCCGAGCCGGGCGGCCATCCGGTCGCGCAGCTCCACGGCGGCCTTGCGGCTGAAGGTGAGGACGAGGAGGCGTTCGGGGTCGGCGCCGCGCTCGACGCGGGCGGCGACGGACTCGACGAGGGTGGTCGTCTTGCCGGTGCCGGGTCCTGCGAGGACGAGAAGCGGTCCGCCGGTGTGGTCAACCACGGCCCGCTGGGCTGCGTCCAGCTGAGGGGGCTCCACCGGGGCCGGCGTGGTGCGCACCAGCCGGTACCCGCCCG
>NZ_JAPSIW010000536.1 GCF_031178505.1 Streptomyces sp.
CTCCACCCTGCCGGAACCGGCGAGCAGTTCGAGGAGCGCGTTCCACCGCTCGTGCTTGGCCATGTGTGCCGTTCCCTCCCGCTCGTCCGCGCGTCCGATTCTAACCGCCGCGCTGCACGGAACCTGGCAAGTGACTGCGTGGATCTGCTTGAATCTGACGAGATGCGAGCAACTTCAATCATCACTCCGTCTCTCTGTTGCAAGGAGCGCCGCATGACCTCCCGTACCTCAGCGGAGATCGCCTCCCAGCCCGCCACCTGGCGGCAGGCGGCCCGCAGCCTCGGCCGGCACACCGCGGCCCTGCCCCGGCGCGGCGAGCGCGTCGCCGTCATCGGCTGCGGCACCTCCTGGTTCATGGCCCTGGCCTACGCGGAGCTGCGCGAGACCGGCGGCCACGGGGAGAGCGACGCCTTCGCCGCCTCCGCCTTCCCGTACGGCCGCCGCTACGACCGGGTCCTCGCGATCACCCGCTCCGGCACGACGAGTGAGGTCCTCGCCGTCCTCGCCCGGCTCCGGGGCGACGTGCCGACCGGAGCCCTGACGGCCGACCCCACCACGCCCGTCATGGACCTGGCCGACGCGGTCGCCGTCCTGGACTTCGCCGACGAGGAATCGGTCGTGCAGACGCGGTTCGCCACGACCGCCCTGGCCCTCCTCCGCGCCCACCTGGAGTCCGAGGACGCCCTGCCCGAGGGCGTCGCCACCGTGGAGGAAGCGGCGGGCGACGCCGAACGGGCCCTCGGCCTCCCCCTGGACGAGGCGCTCGTCTCCGCCGAGCAGCTCACCTTCCTGGGCACCGGCTGGACCTACGGACTCGCCCTGGAGGCCGGCCTCAAGATGCGCGAGGCGGCGGGCGCCTGGACCGAGGCGTATCCGGCGATGGAGTACCGCCACGGCCCCATCAGCATCACCGGCCCCGGCCGGGTGGCCTGGGGCTTCGGCGCCCTGCCCGCCGGGCTCGCGGACGAGGTCCGCAAGGTCGGCGGCACCGTGGAGGAGAGCGACCTCGACCCCATGGCCGACCTCGTACGCGCCCAGCGCCTGGCCGTCGCGTTCGCCGAGGCACGCGGCCTCGACCCCGACACCCCCCGGAACCTGACCCGCTCGGTCGTCCTGGCGGACCTCGATGACTGACCGCCCCTCCGGCCGGCCGCCCCTCCGGCCGCCCCTCCGGCCGGCCCCCGCCCCCGCCGCACCCGCCGTCCCCACGGGAGAAGGACCATGCCGCTGACGCCCACCGACGAGATCGTCCGCCGGGCCCGCACCGCCGGCCGGGGCGTCGGCGCCTTCAACGTCCTCCAACTGGAGCACGCCCAGGCGATCGTGGCCGGGGCGGAGAGCGCCGACCGGCCGGTGGTCCTCCAGATCAGCGAGAACACCGTCCGCTACCACGGCGCCCTGGAACCGGTCGCCCTCGCCTCCCTCGCCGTAGCCAGGGCGGCGAAGGTGCCCGTCGCCGTCCACCTCGACCACGCGGAGAACGCCGAGCTGGTGCACGAGGCGGTCGCCCTCGGCCTCGGATCCGTCATGTTCGACGCCTCCACGCTCCCGTACGCGGAGAACGTCGCCGCGACCCGCGAGGTCGTGGAGTTCTGCCACCGGCACGGCGTCTGGGTGGAGGCCGAACTCGGCGAGATCGGAGGCAAGGGCGGGGCGCACACCCCCGGAGTCCGCACCGATCCCGACGAGGCCCGCGCCTTCGTCGCGGCCACGGGGATCGACGCGCTCGCCGTGGCGGTGGGCAGCTCCCACCAGATGCTCACCCGTGACGCGGTCCTGGACTTCGAGCTGATCACCCGGCTGCGGGCGGCGATCGACACCCCGCTGGTGCTGCACGGCTCCTCGGGCGTCGCCGACGCCGACCTCACGGCCGCGGTCGCCGCGGGCATGACGAAGGTGAACGTCTCCACGCACCTCAACAAGGCCTTCACCCGGGCCGTAAGGGCGCACCTCGCGGAGAACCCGGAGGCGGTCGACCCCCGCCGCTACCTCGGCCCGGCCCGCACGGCGGTCGCCGCCGCCGTCGCCCACCTGCTGGCGGTGCTCTCCCCGGCCTGACGCGGGGGCGCCCGGACGCGCTGTCGGTGCCCCCTTCTAAGGTGGGTGCCGACCGTGCGCGCGGGTGTACGGCGTTCGGAACGGGGAGCGGGCAGGCATGCGGGAGTTGTACCTGGAGGACGAGCGGGCCCACATCCGGTGGATCGACCTGCCGGGCGAGGGGCCCGTGCGCGTCTTCGTCCACGGGCTGGGCTGCACGGGGGCCTCGGACTTCGCGCACATCGCGACGCACCCGGCCCTCGGAGGCGGCCGAGCGCTGCTGGTGGACCTCCTCGGGTACGGCCTGAGCGACCGGCCCGCCGGCTTCGACTACCGCATGGAGTCCCAGGCGGCGGCGGTCGCCGCGATGCTCGACCACCTCGGGCTCGCCGGCGTGGACCTGGTCGGGCACTCGATGGGCGGCGCCGTCGCGATCCAGCTGGCTGCGGCGCGTCCGGACCTCGTGGCCCGGCTCGTCGTGGCCGAGCCCAACCTCCGTCCCGGGGAAGGCGCGTTCAGCGGTCCCGTCGCCGCCCAGGAGGAGAAGGCGTTCGTCGCGGAGGGCTTCGCCCGCATGCTGGCCACCGGCGACCGTCCCGACTACACGGCCCGGCTGCGCCTCGCCGACCCGCTGGCGGTGCACCGCAGCGCGGTGGCGCTCGTCCAGGGCACCGTGCCGTCGGGCGGCGAGCTCCTCGTGGGCCTCGGCGTGCCCCGGACCTTCCTGGTGGGGGAGTGGAGCCTGCCCGAGCCGGACGCGGAGTGGATGGCGGCGGCCGGCGTCCCGGTACGCGAGGTCCCGGCGGCGGGGCACAACCTGATGCTGGACAACCCCGACGGGTTCGCCACCGCGCTGGCCCAGGCGCTCACGGATGGTCAGGGAGCCTAGACACTGTCCGGCGGATCATCTGACCAGCGGATTGCCGGCTCATTGCTCCGGGCATGGGGCGGGGTGATCCGACACATGCCGAGTGGGGCCGGCTGGAGCCGCACTTACCGGCGCCGGGACAGCGTGGCGGCCGGTGGAACGATCACCGCAGGGTGATCAGGGCATCCTGTTCCGGGCCCGAACGGGCATACCGTGGCGGGATCCTCCGGAGCGTTTCGGCAGCTGGAAGCCCGTTTATGAGCGGCACCGGCGCTGGTCGGCGGACGGCACGAGGGACCGGATTCTGCGTGCTGTCCCGGCGGAAGCCGACCTCGTAGGCCGGATCGACTGGAGCATGGTCAGCGTCGCTTCGACGTCCTGCCGTGCTCGTCAGCACGCAGCAGGGGCAGCACGAGAGGCGGAAGCAAGGGCGGCCGGCCGACCGGCTCCGACAGCGAGATCTGCGAACGCCGCAACGAGGTCGAGCGAACGATCAACCGGCTCGAGAACTCCGTGGCCGTCGCCCCTCGCCACGACAAGAGGGCTTATGTCGTCCACGGCACCATTCCCGTCGCCGCGATCCGGGGCGCTCGCCGCGAGCCATCGCGGTGAACGCGGCGCCCGGGCGGAGCACGATCCGCCGGCCTGCGGGGACCAGGACTCGTTCACCGGTCTGCGGATTGCGTGCGCGGCGCGCGGGAGTGTGGACCGCCTGGAGCCTGCCGAACCGGTCACGGAGACGGCGTCGCCGTCCAGGACGCGCCCGACCAGAGTGTCCAGCACCACTTCCAGGGCTTCGGCGGCAGCCGACCCCGTACCGGCAAAGCCGTTGATCACCTCTTCGGCCGGAACGTAGGTTTCGTCGCATGACGAATCTCCGGATCGGTGTGATGTACGACCGCGACTGGGTGCCCGAGGAGTTGCCCGCCTTCGCGCGGCGGGCCGAGGCGCTCGGCGCGGACGACCTGTGGGTGGTGGAGGACCTGCGCTGGAACGGCGGGGTGTCGGCGGCGGCCGTGGCGCTGGGCGCGACCGAGCGGCTGCGGGTGGGCATCGGGATTGCCCCGGCGCCGTTGCGCAGCCCGGCCCTGCTGGCGATGGAACTGGCCACGCTGGCACGGGTGTTCCCCGGCCGCCTGGTGGCCGGGATCGGTCATGGCGTACGGGAGTGGATGGAGCAGGTCGGAGTGGCGCCGCGCTCTCCGCTGGCCCTGCTGGAGGAGACGATCACCTCGGTGCGGGCGCTGCTGCACGGGGAGCGGGTCACGGTGGACGGGCGGGAGGTGCGGATCGACGGCATCGAGCTGGTGCATCCGCCCGCCGAGCCGCCGCCGCTGGTGGCGGGGGTGGTACGGCCGCGCTCGCTGGAGCTGTCCGGGCGGGTCGCGGACGGCACGCTGATCGCCGAGGGCCACGGACCGCGGGACCTGGAGCACATCCGGGCGCTGCTGGCCAAGGGCGGCGCGGGTGACGGCCACACGCTGAACGTGTTCGCGTTCGCCTGCGTCGGCGACGACCCCGAGGAGGTCGCGCGGACCCTGCACCCGCACACCGAGGGGCACGGCGCCTGGCTGGGCCGCCCGCAGGAGGAGGTCTTCACCGTCTCCGGCGACGCCGCCGGGGCCGCGGCACGGATCGACGCGCTGCGGGAGTCGGGCGCCGACACCGTCGTCCTCCGGTTCGTCGGCGCCGAGCCGCTGCGGCAGCTGGAAGCGGTCCTGGAGGCCGCCCGGCGCTGACCCGCCCTGCGTCGACACGCAGGTCAGCGGGCTCTCCTCGCTCCGGACCGGCTTCGCCGTGGACGACACGGCCCTAGGGGGTGTCTCGCCGATCTTTCCGGGCTCGCGCCGCCTGGCACCGCGCCTCGCCGCGTTGTCGTCGGTCGCCGATGCTCCGCAGGGATTCCCTCCTCCGCCTTGCGACGCACGGCGCCAGACGCCGCTCCCTGACCCGGCCTGATCGACAAGACACCCCCTAGGGGGGGCGGAACCCGGCCACCGTAGCAGCCCGTTCGCGCCACCGTGCGGGCGTTCGACGGGGATTCGATTGCAGAGTTGTGGCAGATGCATGACAAGGATTCAACTCCCTTGATCGGCGCGGCCGA
>NZ_JAPSIW010000537.1 GCF_031178505.1 Streptomyces sp.
TCTGAAGTGGCCGGATTCGGTCTTCCTCTACATGCTCAACGCGGTGGGCGCGGTGCTGCTGTTCGTGTGGGCGCTGATCGCGGTCTCGCAGCTGCGGCTGCGGCGCCGGATCGAGCGGGAGGCGCCGGAGACACTGACGCTGCGGATGTGGGGCTTCCCGTGGCTGACCTGGCTGGCGCTGGCCGCGATGGCGGGGGTGGTCGTGCTGATGCTGACCGACGAGGGGGCGCGCCCGCAGGTCCTGTGGTCGGCGGCGGCGACCGCCGCGGTGCTCCTGGTGGCGTGGGTGCGGGAGTTCCGTACCCGTTCGGCCCCTTCCGCGCACTCACCGAAACGGAATTGATTCTTCACCTTGTGTGAAGATCGTGACCGTATAGCGGACATCTGTTCCCTGTCAGCGGTGCGGGCCCCCAGACTGTGGCTCCTTCCCCGTCTCGGCTACTGAACAGGGTTCGCCCATGCCCCGGACCACCGCGCCCGTGCCGGCCGACCGCAAGGACGGCGCGTCCGCTCCTGCCGACGGCCTCTCCCACGGCCTCAAGCAGCGCCACCTCTCCATGATCGCCCTCGGCGGCGTGATCGGGGCCGGCCTCTTCGTGGGCTCCGGCGCCGGCATCGCCGCCGCCGGCCCCTCCATCGTGGTCGCCTACGCGCTCTCCGGCCTGCTCGTCATGCTGGTGATGCGGATGCTGGGCGAGATGTCGGCGGCCAACCCGGCCTCCGGCTCCTTCTCCGTCCACGCCGAGCGGGCCTTCGGCTCGTGGGCCGGTTTCACCGCGGGCTGGGCCTTCTGGTTCCTGCTCTGCGTGGCCGTCGGCCTGGAGGGCATCGGCGCCGCGAAGATCATGACGGGCTGGTTCCCGGGCACGCCCGAGTGGGCCTGGGTCGCCCTGTTCATGCTGGTCTTCTGCGGCACCAACCTGGCGGCGGTGAAGAACTTCGGCGAGTTCGAGTTCTGGTTCGCCGCCCTGAAGGTCGGCGCGATCGTCCTCTTCCTCGGCATCGGCGTGCTGGCGATCGTGGGCGCTCTGCCGGGCAGCGACGCGCCGGGCACCACCAACCTCACCGGTGACGGCGGCTTCTTCCCGCACGGCTCCGAGGGCCTGATCGTGGGCCTGCTGGCCTCGGTCTTCGCGTACGGCGGCCTGGAGACCGTCACCATCGCGGCGGCCGAGTCGGAGCACCCGGTGCAGGGCGTCGCCAAGGCTGTCCGTACGGCGATGTGGCGGATCGCGCTGTTCTACATCGGCTCCATGGCGGTCATCGTCACGCTCGTGCCGTGGGACGACAAGGCGGTCGTCGAGAAGGGCCCGTACGTGGCCACCCTCGACCACCTGGGCATCCCGGCGGCCGGCCAGATCATGAACGTGGTCGTGCTGATCGCCCTGCTCTCCGCGATGAACGCCAACATCTACGGCGCCTCCCGCATGGCCGGTTCGCTGGTCGCCCGCGGCCAGGGCCCCAAGGCGCTGGGCCGCCTCCACGGCGGGGTGCCGCGCACGGCGGTGCTGGTCTCCTCCGTCTTCGGCTTCGCCTGCGTGCTGCTGAGCTACTGGCGGCCGAACGACATCTTCATCTGGCTGCTCAACACCATCGGCGCGATCATCCTCGTCGTCTGGTTCTTCATCGCCGCCTCGCAGCTGGTGCTGCGCCGCCGCACCGAGCGCGAGGAGCCGGAGAAGCTGGTCGTGAAGATGTGGGCGTTCCCGGTGCTGACCTGGGTGGCGCTGGCCGGCATGGCGGCCATCTTCTTCCTGATGGCCCGTGAGGAGGGCACCCGCGTGCAGCTGTACTGGACGGGCGGCCTCACCGTGCTGCTGGCCGCGATCGGCTTCGTACGCCAGAAGGCCGCGGCGGGCCGCGCCTCCTGACGCGTTCCCACCCCTTCGCCGGAGCCCCCGGACCGACCACGGTCCGGGGGCTCCGGCGCGTCCGGGACCGGTCCGCGGCGCACCCGACTTCCCGAACACCGGGGGACCGCCGGAGGACCTAGGTCCAGGGGCTCATCAACTTCGCCCGCACCTACTGTTAGCCTGCACTTGCACATAGGTTGCAATAAGCACGCTGTCGAAGGAGCCGGGCACATGGCGATCTACACCCTTCCGGAGCTGCCGTACGACTACGCGGCGCTGGAGCCGGTGATCAATCCGCAGATCATCGAGCTGCACCACGACAAGCACCACGCCGCGTACGTCAAGGGCGCGAACGACACGCTGGAGCAGCTGGAGGAGGCCCGCGACAAGGAGCAGTGGGGCTCCATCAACGGCCTGGAGAAGAACCTGGCCTTCCACCTCTCCGGCCACATCCTGCACAGCATCTACTGGAACAACATGAACAGCCCGAAGGACGGCGGCGGCGGCGAGCCGCTGGCCGCCGACGGTGTCGGCGACCTCGCGGACGCGATCACCGAGTCCTTCGGCTCCTTCGCCAAGTTCAAGGCGCAGCTCACGAAGGCCTCCGCGACCACCCAGGGTTCCGGCTGGGGCGTCCTCGCCTACGAGCCGATCAGCGGCCGGCTGATCGTGGAGCAGGTCTACGACCACCAGGGCAACGTCGGCCAGGGCTCGGTCCCGATCCTGGTCTTCGACGCCTGGGAGCACGCCTTCTACCTGCAGTACAAGAACCAGAAGGTCGACTTCATCGAGGCCATGTGGCAGGTCGTCAACTGGCAGGACGTGAACAAGCGCTACCAGGCGGCGAAGGCCAGTGTCCCGCTGATCTCCTTCTGACCGGCGGCGGCCCGCGCCGCCCGCCCCCGGCGTCCTGCTCGTGATCGTCTTCTCAACCTTCACCTGCGGGCGGATGAAAGAAGAACCCCCGTGAGGACGTGACTCACGGGGGTTCTTCCGTCCCCCGGGGCCCGTGGGAGGATCGGGGCTGTTTCGAACGCGCCACGAAGGAGTGACCGTGCCCGGTGAGAACCTGTCCCGCGACGAGGCCCGCGAGCGGGCCGAGCTGCTGTCCGTCGACGCCTACGAGGTCGCCCTCGACCTGCGCTCGGCGGTCGGTGACTCCGAGGAGGCGGTACGCACCTTCCGCTCGGTCACGACCGTCCGGTTCCGCCGTACGGGCGCGGGCACCTCGACCTTCGTCGACCTGATCGCCCCCTCGGTGAACGCCGTCACCCTCAACGGGCGCTCCCTGGACCCGGCGGCCGTCTTCGACGGCGCCCGGATCACCCTCGACGGGCTCGCCGACGAGAACGTCCTGGTCGTCGACGCCCAGTGCGCCTACAGCCGCACCGGCGAGGGCATGCACCGCTTCGTGGACCCGGAGGACGGCGAGGTCTACCTCTACACGCAGTACGAGCCGGCCGACGCCCGCCGGGTCTTCGCCAACTTCGAGCAGCCCGACCTCAAGGCCCCGTACCGCTTCGAGGTGACCGCGCCCGAGGGCTGGACGGTCTGGTCGAACGGCGCGGGCGAGCGGGGCGAGGACGGCGTGTGGCGGTTCGCCCGGACCGCGCCCATCTCCACGTACATCACCTGCGTCGTCGCCGGCCCCTACCACTACGTGACGGACACGTACACGCGCGGGGACCTGGAGATCCCGCTGGGCGCGATGTGCCGCAAGGGGCTCGCCCGGCACTTCGACGCGGACGACGTCTTCCTGGTCACCAAGCAGGGGCTCGACTTCTTCCACGACAACTTCGACTACCCGTACCCCTTCGGCAAGTACGACCAGGCCTTCGTGCCCGAGTACAACCTGGGCGCCATGGAGAACCCGGGTCTGGTCACCTTCACCGAGGAGTACATCTACCGGGGCAAGGTGACGCAGGCGGCCTACGAGCGCCGGGCCAACGTCGTCCTGCACGAGATGGCCCACATGTGGTTCGGTGACCTGGTGACCATGGTCTGGTGGGACGACCTGTGGCTCAAGGAGTCCTTCGCCGACTTCGTGGGCTCCTTCTCGCTCGCCGAGGCGACCCGCTTCACCAACAGCTGGGTCACCTTCGCCAACAACCGCAAGGCCTGGGCCTACCGCGCCGACCAGCTGCCGTCCACGCACCCGATCACGGCCGACATCCGTGACCTGGAGGACGCCAAGCTGAACTTCGACGGCATCACCTACGCCAAGGGCGCCTCCGTCCTCAAGCAGCTCGTCGCCTACGCCGGCCGGGACGCGTTCCTGGAGGGCGCGCGGATCTACTTCAAGCGGCACGCGTACGGCAACACGCGCCTGGCCGATCTGCTGTCCGTCCTGGAGGAGACCTCCGGCCGCGACATGAAGGCCTGGGCCAAGTCGTGGCTCCAGACCTCCGGCGTCAACACCCTGACCCCGGACGTCACCTACGACGCGGACGGCCGGATCACCGAGCTCGCCGTCGTCCAGGACGGCGCGGAGCCGCGCCCGCACCGGGCCGCCGTGGGCCTCTACCGGCTCACCGGCGGGGACCTCGTCCGGTACGCCCGTGCCGAGGTGGACGTGACGGGCACCCGGACGGCGGTCGCGGAGCTGACCGGCGCCGCGCGGCCGGACCTGGTCCTGGTGAACGACGACGATCTGACGTACTGCAAGGTCCGCTTCGACGAGGGTTCGCCGGCCACCCTGCGGGCGCACCTCGGGGACGTCACGGACCCGCTGGCGCGGGCGCTGTGCTGGTCGGCGCTGTGGAACCTGACGCGCGACGGGCTGATGCCGGCCCGGGACTTCGTCTCCGTGGCGCTCGCCCACGCGGGCCGCGAGACCGACATCGGCGTGCTCCAGATGGTGCACACCTGGGCGCGGACGGCGGTCACCCACTACGCCGCCCCCGCGTGGCGCGAGGAGGGCGCGCGGCTGCTCGCCGAGGGCGGTCTGCGCGAGCTGCGGCTCGCCGAGCCGGGCAGCGAGCACCAGCTGACCTGGGCGCGCTTCTTCGCGGCCGTGGCCGGGTCCGAGGCGGACTTCCAGCTCCTGGAGGGGCTGCTGGACGGTACGGCGAAGATCGACGGGCTCGACGTCGACCAGGAGCTGCGCTGGGCCCTGCTGTCGCCGCTGGCCGCGTACGGGCGGGCCGACGAGA
>NZ_JAPSIW010000043.1 GCF_031178505.1 Streptomyces sp.
CGAACAGGAGGGCGGGGCGGTCAGCCGTTGCGTCGGAGCGCCTCGGAGAGGCGGGCGGCGGCGTCGATGACCGCCTGGGCGTGCATACGGCCCGGGTGGCGGGTCAGGCGCTCGATCGGGCCCGAGACCGACACGGCGGCCACCACGCGGTTCGAGGGGCCGCGCACGGGCGCGGAGACGGACGCCACGCCGGGCTCCCGCTCGCCGATCGACTGGGCCCAGCCGCGGCGCCGCACGCCCGACAGGGCCGTCGCCGTGAAGCGGGCGCCCTGGAGGCCGCGGTGCAGCCGCTCGGGCTCCTCCCAGGCCATCAGGATCTGCGCGGACGAGCCGGCCTTCATGGTCAGCGTCGAGCCGACCGGGACCGTGTCCCGCAGACCGGACAGCCGCTCGGCCGCCGCCACGCAGATGCGCATGTCGCCCTGGCGCCGGTAGAGCTGCGCGCTCTCGCCGGTCACGTCGCGCAGGTGCGTCAGCACCGGCCCGGCGGTCGCGAGCAGGCGGTCCTCGCCGGCCGCGGCGGCGAGCTCCGCGAGCCGCGGTCCGAGGATGAACCGGCCCTGCATGTCGCGGGCCACCATCCGGTGGTGTTCCAGTGCCACGGCGAGACGGTGTGCCGTGGGTCGTGCGAGTCCCGTCGCCGCGACCAGACCTGCGAGGGTGGCCGGACCGGACTCCAGGGCGCTCAGGACAAGGGCTGCCTTGTCGAGAACGCCTACGCCGCTAGAGTTGTCCATGCAACGATATTCGCGTCTCACTCTGTGAAACGCAAGTTCAATTTTCCCGGGAACTTGTCACTCTGGTGAGGCGGCCGCACAACGGCCCGCCAAACGGGTCTCTAGTGGTGCCGGCGCAGCCGCCGGCCGGAGGGAAAGCGATGGGTAGGACACTCGCGGAGAAGGTCTGGGACGACCATGTCGTCCGGCGCGCCGAAGGCGAGCCCGACCTCCTCTTCATCGATCTGCACCTGCTGCACGAGGTGACCAGCCCCCAGGCGTTCGACGGGCTCCGCCAGAACGGACGGCAGGTGCGGCGCCTCGACCTCACCATCGCCACCGAGGACCACAACACCCCGACCCTCGACATCGACAAGCCGATCGCCGACCCGGTCTCCCGCGCCCAGCTGGAGACCCTGCGGAAGAACTGCGCCGAGTTCGGCGTGCGGCTGCACCCCCTGGGCGACGTCGAGCAGGGCGTCGTCCACGTGGTGGGACCGCAGCTGGGCCTGACCCAGCCCGGCACCACCGTCGTCTGCGGCGACTCCCACACCTCCACCCACGGCGCCTTCGGCGCTCTCGCCTTCGGCATCGGCACCAGCCAGGTCGAGCACGTGCTCGCCACCCAGACCCTGCCCCTGGCCCGCCCGAAGACCATGGCGATCACCGTCGACGGCGAGCTGCCCGAGGACGTCACCGCCAAGGACCTGATCCTGGCGATCATCGCGAAGATCGGCACCGGCGGCGGCCAGGGCTACATCCTGGAGTACCGCGGCTCGGCCATCGAGAAACTCTCGATGGAGGCCCGGATGACCATCTGCAACATGTCCATCGAGGCCGGCGCCCGGGCGGGCATGATCGCCCCCGACGAGACCACCTTCGCCTACCTCAAGGGCCGCGCCCACGCCCCCGAGGGCGAGGACTGGGACGCCGCCGTCGCGTACTGGAAGACCCTGCGGACCGACGAGGACGCCGTCTTCGACGCCGAGGTCGTCATCGACGCCGCCGAGCTCGCGCCGTTCGTCACCTGGGGCACCAATCCGGGCCAGGGCGCGCCGCTTTCGGCACGCGTCCCCGACCCCGCTTCGTACGAAGACGCTTCGGAGCGCCTGGCCGCCGAAAAGGCCCTGGAATACATGGGGTTGACCGCCGGACAGCCGCTGCGCGACATCACCGTCGACACCGTCTTCGTAGGCTCCTGCACCAACGGCCGCATCGAGGACCTGCGCAACGCCGCCGAGCTGCTGAAGGGCCGCAAGGTCGCCGACGGCGTCCGCATGCTGGTCGTCCCCGGCTCGGTGCGGGTCGCCCTCCAGGCCGTCGAGGAGGGCCTGGACAAGGTCTTCAAGGAGGCCGGCGCCGAATGGCGGCACGCGGGCTGCTCCATGTGCCTGGGCATGAACCCCGACCAACTCGCGCCGGGCGAGCGCTCCGCGTCCACCTCCAACCGCAACTTCGAGGGCCGGCAGGGCAAGGGCGGCCGCACCCACCTGGTCTCCCCCCAGGTCGCCGCCGCCACCGCCGTCCTCGGCCACCTGGCCTCCCCGGCCGATCTGTCCGACGTCGCCACCACCGCGGGGGTCTGAGAACGATGGAAGCCTTCACCACGCACACCGGCCGGGCCGTCCCGCTGCGCCGCAGCAACGTCGACACCGACCAGATCATCCCCGCCCACTGGCTCAAGAAGGTCACCCGGGACGGGTTCGAGGACGGCCTCTTCGAGGCCTGGCGCAAGGACCCCGAGTTCGTCCTCAACCGCCCCGAGCGGGAGGGTGCCACGGTCCTGGTCGCCGGCCCCGACTTCGGCACCGGCTCCTCCCGTGAGCACGCCGTCTGGGCGCTGCAGAACTACGGCTTCAAGGCCGTCATCTCCTCCCGCTTCGCCGACATCTTCCGTGGCAACTCGCTGAAGAACGGCCTGCTGACCGTCGTCCTGCCGCAGGAGACGGTGGACGCGCTGTGGGAGCTGACCGAGGCCGACCCGACCGCCGAGGTCACCGTCGACCTGGAGCGCCGCAAGGTCCTCGCCGCCGGAATCGACGCCGACTTCGAGCTCGACGAGAACGCCCGCTGGCGCCTGCTGAACGGCCTCGACGACATCAGCCTCACCCTTCAGAACGAAGCGGACATCGCGGCCTACGAGGCGGCCCGGCCGTCCTTCAAGCCCCGTACAATTACGGCCTGAGCAGCGCTTTTCCAAGACTGCGCCCCCCACCCTCCGGTGGGGGGCGCAGTCGCTTGTTGAGACCCTGTCGGGCGACAACTCGCCCCAGATGGCACAATCGGTGCATGGAACGCGACAGCCAACTCGAGCTCTACGAGGCAGTCGCCGCCCGATTGAAAGAAGCGCACACAAGGGTGCGCGCACTGCAAGTCCCGGAGGGCGTAAGGATGGCGCTGTCCCGGAAGCTGCTGGTCGTCACGGCCGCGGCGAAGCACGATCTCAAGGACGCGGCAGCGCGTCTGGACCGGTTGATGAAGGACCTCGACGAGGGCCGATTCCCAGAGGACGACTGACACCAGGAACTCCGCGACGAGTCTTCCGCGTTGCGGCACTAGGGTGATTAGCCCGTTTCGTGTTTGATTTGCGGTATATACATGCCTAACGTGCGAAAAAGCTTGAACACTTTCGTTCTGGCAATGTCTCCGAAGGGGAAGACGTGAACAAGGCGCAGCTCGTAGAAGCGATTGCCGACAAGATGGGCGGTCGCCAGCAGGCCGCCGATGCCGTCGACCACGTGCTCGACGCCATCGTGCGTGCCGTGGTCGCCGGCGACCGGGTCTCGGTCACCGGCTTCGGCTCGTTCGAGAAGGTCGACCGTCCCGCCCGGTACGCCCGCAACCCGCAGACGGGTGAGCGCGTCCGGGTGAAGAAGACCTCCGTCCCCCGCTTCCGCGCAGGTCAGGGCTTCAAGGACCTGGTCAGCGGGTCGAAGAAGCTCCCCAAGGGCGGCGAAGTCTCCGTCAAGAAGGCCCCCAAGGGCAGCCTGACCGGCGGAGCCTCGGCCACCGTCAAGAAGGCCGCCGCCAAGAAGGCCACCACCGCCAAGAAGGCCGCCGCGAAGAAGGCGACCCCGGCGAAGAAGACGGCCACCACCGCCACCGCGGCGAAGAAGGCGACGCCCGCGAAGAAGACCACGACCACGGCCTCCGCCGCGAAGAAGGCGACGCCGGCGAAGAAGACGGCCACGACCACGGCCTCCGCCGCGAAGAAGGCGACCCCGGCGAAGAAGACGGCCACCACCGCCGCCGCGACGAAGAAGACCGCCGCGAAGAAGACCGCTCCGGCCAAGAAGGCCACCGCGAAGAAGGCTCCCGCCAAGAAGACGACGGCGCGCAAGACCACCGCCAAGAAGACCGCCGCCAAGAAGTAAGGACGCGGTACGTCCGTCCGCCGGGCCGGGCTCCCACCGGGGAGCCCGGCCCGCGGCGCGTCATGACCCCCGGCGTCCGGTGGCCCGGGGCCGCCGCCCCGCGTACGGGGCGTCCGCGGGTGATCCCGACACAACGCCGGGGGAGCGCGCGTGCGCAGGGGGGTGTGGCACCTCTCAGGCGAAGCTCTGGGGGAGTCGCGTGCCGGGCGTGGCTGTCCCGACCCGGCCTAGGGGGTGGTGTCTCGCCGATCTTGCCGGGCTCGCGACGCCGGGCACCGCGCCTCGCCGCGTTGTCGTCGGTCGCCGATGCTCCGCATGGACTCCCTCCTCCGCCTCGCGACGCACGGCGCCGGACGCCTCTCCCTGACCCGGCCTGATCGACAGGACACCCCCTAGAAGGTCTGCAGCGTCACCAAGGTGATCCGCGGCGCCCCGCCGCCGGTGCCCGGCTCCGTCTCGATCCGCACCCGCTGCCCCGGCCGCAGCAGCCGCAGCCCGCCCGCCTCGAAGGCCTCCGCCCCGAACTCCACCGGGGTACCGTCGTCGAGCAGCACACTTCCGGTGCGGGTCTCGGGGTCGTACGTGAACGCGGTCGCCTGCATGGTCCGCAGCCTATCCGGCCACCGGCAGCCAGCGGGCCGCCGTCCGCGGGCCGAGCCCCAGCGCCCGGGCCGCCGCCAGATCCTCGCCCGTGTCCACGTCCCGGCGGACGGAATCCACTCCCGCCGGCCGTATTTCCACCGCCCCCGTGGACAAATGCCGCAGCCGCGACGGACCCCCGAATGCCGGTTCCAATTCCACTCCCGGCGCGGCCGAGAGGAATGTCGTACCTATTTCGGCGGCATCCGCGAGAAATGCCCGCGGAAATTGTCGGGCCGCGTCCAGGACCAGCGTCAGCTCGGCCGGCCGCAGCGCCGGAAGGTCCGCGCCGAGCGCCGCCACCCGCGCCCCCGGCCGCTCCCGGCGGACCGCGCGCACCCCGTGCGCGAGGGCCGCGTTGAGCCCCGCCCCCGGAACGTCCGGCTCGATCCGCGCCCCCACCGCGGCCAGGGCCGCGCCCGCCGCCGGGTCGTCGGTGACGACCGTCACGTCCCGCACCCGGGGGCAGGCCAGGGCCGCCCCCACCGTGTCCTCGGCGAAGGCCAGCGCCAGCCGGGGCCGCAGCCGGTCGCCCGCCGAGGGCGTCAGCCGGCTCTTGGCCCGCGACAGGGGTTTCAGGGGGACGACCAGGGACCAGCCGTCGTCGGCGTCGGTGTTCATCGCACCCCATTCTGTCCCGCCCGCCCGGTCCGGCCAGGGGCCCGGGGCGTACCGTGTCCTCGACAGAGCAGGAGCATGGGGCGACACTTGACCCCCTGCCAGCAAGACCCGGAGAAAGGTGTCCGCGTGCCCCGCCGCAGAATCGGCTTCTGGTACCGCCTCGCGGCGGTCATCGCCAAACCCCCCCTGGTGGTTCTGTTCAAGCGGGACTGGCGCGGCATGGAGCACATTCCGGCCGACGGCGGATTCATCACCGCGGTCAACCACAACTCCTACCTGGACCCGCTGTCGTACGCGCACTACCAGTACAACACCGGGCGCGTCCCCCGCTTCCTCGCCAAGGCCGCCCTCTTCAGGGGCTCCTTCGTCGGCATGATGCTCCGCGGCACCGGGCAGATCCCCGTCTACCGCGAGACCACCAACGCCCTCGACGCCTTCCGGGCCGCCGTCGACGCCATCGAACGCGGCGAGTGCGTCGCCTTCTACCCCGAGGGAACGCTCACCCGCGACCCCGCCATGTGGCCGATGGCCGGCAAGACCGGCGCCGCCCGCGTCGCGCTGCTCACCAAGGCGCCCGTCATCCCGGTGGCCCAGTGGGGCGCCAACCTCGCGATGCCGCCGTACGCGAAGGAGAACAAGCTCAGCCTGTTCCCCCGCAAGACGCTGACGGTGCAGGCGGGCCCGCCGGTCGACCTCTCGCGCTTCTACGACCTGGAGCCCACGCCCGACGTGCTGCGCGAGGCCACCGAGGTCATCATGGCGGCCATCACCGCGCTCCTGGAGGAGATCCGCGGCGAGAAGGCGCCCGCCGAACCGTACGACCACCGCAAGGCCCGTCTGGAGCAGCGGCGCAAGGCCGCCGAGGGAGGCGCCAAGTGACCAGGGCGGCCGTCTTCGGCAACGGATCCTGGGGGACCGCCTTCGCGATGGTCCTCGCCGACGCGGGCTGCGAGGTCAGCCTCTGGGGCCGGCGCGCCGAACTCGCGGACACGATCAACCGCACCGGCGTCAACCCCGACTACCTCCCCGGCGTCGAACTCCCCAAGGGCATCACGGCCACCGCCGACCCGGCCGAGGCCGCCGCGGGCGCCGACTTCACCGTCCTGGTCGTCCCCTCCCAGACCCTCCGCGGCAACCTCGCCGCCTGGGCGCCCTCGCTCGCCCCCGGCACCGTCCTCGTCTCCCTCATGAAGGGCGTCGAACTCGGCACCGCCAAGCGGATGAGCGAGGTGATCCAGGAGGTCGCGGACGTGCCCGCCGACCGGGTGGCGGTCCTCACCGGACCCAACCTGGCCAAGGAGATCGCCGCCCGGCAGCCCGCGGCCGCCGTCGCCGCCTGCGCCGACGAGAGCGTCGCCCAGCGGCTCCAGGCCGCCTGCATGACCCCGTACTTCCGCCCGTACACCAACACCGACGTCGTCGGCTGCGAACTCGGCGGGGCGGTCAAGAACGTCATCGGGCTCGCCGTCGGCATCGCCGACGGCATGGGCCTGGGCGACAACTCCAAGGCCACGCTCATCACCCGCGGCCTCGCCGAGACCACCCGCCTCGGCCTCGCCATGGGCGCCGACCCGCTCACCTTCTCCGGTCTCGCGGGCCTCGGTGACCTCGTCGCCACCTGCTCCTCGCCGCTCTCCCGGAACCACACCTTCGGCACGAACCTCGGCCGGGGCATGACCCTCCAGGAGACCATCGCGGCCACCAAGCAGACCGCCGAGGGCGTCAAGTCCTGTGAGTCGGTGCTCGATCTGGCCCGCCGCCACGGGGTCGACATGCCGATCACCGAGACCGTCGTCTCCATCGTCCACGAGGGCAAGCCGCCGATCGTCGCCCTCAAGGAGCTGATGTCGCGGTCCGCCAAGCCCGAACGCCGCTGAGCGGTACGGCCCGGCGGACCGGCGCCGCCGAACGGCCCCCCGCCGCTGGGCCGGACGCGCGAGGGCGGAGCGGGGCGCTCAGGAGTTCGGGTGCAGCAGGGTACCCTCGTCGCGATATGAGCGAGAACACCCAGAGCCCCCGCAAGCCGCGCGTGGCCGTCGTCTTCGGCGGCCGCAGCTCCGAGCACGCCATCTCCGTCGTCACGGCCGGCGCCGTCCTGAGCGCCATCGACCGGGACAAGTACGACGTGCTGCCCATCGGCATCACGACGGACGGGCGCTGGGCGCTCACCGCCGACGCGCCGGAGCGGATGGCCATCGCCGACCGTGCCCTGCCGAACGTCGCCGACCTGGCCGAGTCCGAGGAGGGCGGCGTCGTCCTCCCCGTCGACCCCGCCAACCGCGAGGTCGTCCTGGCCGAGCCCGGCGCCGTCCCCAAGGCCCTCGGCGAGGTCGACGTGGTCTTCCCGATGCTCCACGGCCCGTACGGCGAGGACGGCACCCTCCAGGGCCTCCTGGAGCTCTCCGGCATCCCCTACGTCGGCGCCGGCGTCCTCGCCTCCGCCGTCGGCCAGGACAAGGAGTACATGAAGCGGATCTTCGTCTCGTACGGCCTGCCCGTCGGCCCGTACGAGGTGGTCCGCCCCCGCGAGTGGGACCAGAACCCGGCCGCCGCCCGCAAGAAGATCGTCGAGTTCGCCGCCGACCACGGCTGGCCGCTGTTCGTGAAGCCGGCCCGCGGCGGGTCCTCCATGGGCATCACCAAGGTGGACGACCTCTCCGGCCTCGACGAGGCCATCGAGGAGGCCCGCCGCCACGACCCGAAGATCCTGGTCGAGGCGCTGGTGAGGGGCCGCGAGATCGAGTGCGGCGTCCTGGAGTTCGAGGACGGCCCGCGCGCCAGCGTCCCGGCCGAGATCCCGGCCGTCACCGACCACGACTTCTACGACTTCGAGGCCAAGTACATCGACTCGGCCTCCGGGATCGTGCCCGCCCCCATCGGCGAGGAGGCCACCGCCGAGGTCCAGCGCCTCGCCGTCGCCGCCTACGAGGCCGTCTCCTGCGAGGGCCTGGTCCGCGCCGACTTCTTCCTCACCGAGGACGGCGACTTCGTCATCAACGAGATCAACACGATGCCCGGCTTCACGCCGATCTCCATGTACCCGCGCATGTGGCAGGAGAGCGGCGTGAGCTACCCCGAGCTGGTCGACCGGCTGATCGAGGCCGCGCTGACCCGCTCCACGGGCCTGCGCTAGCCGTCCGTCCCCGGGAGCCGGCCGCGCACGCGGGGCCGGCTCCCGGGGCACGTCCGGGCCGTGTCAGGAGCACGCGTCGGCCGCGAGCGCGCACGGGATCGTCGCCGAGACCGGCTCCGCGAGCGCCGCGAGCGGCCCCGCGTCGTGCGCGAACCGCTCGTCCAGGCTCACCTCCACGTACGTCCTGCGGTACACGGAGGTGAACCGGGTCCCGCCGCCCTCCGGACGCTCCAGCATCCAGTTGACGCCGTTGGCGGAGACCCCCTGCGCCTTCGGATCGCTCATCTTTTCGGGCCGGGGGACCCCGCAGCGCAGTACGATCGCACCGTCACCCCACCCGGCGGTCAGCTCGGAGCCGGGATCGGGATCGGTCCGCTCCAGCCCCGCCACGGTGTCGGGCAGCTCCTTCGCCAGTGCCTGGCAGAGGGCAGCCTCCGCCGCCGGCGGGCTGGGAACCGCCACGGACGCCCCGGTGTCCCACGGGACGCACCCGGCGACGGTCAGCAGCAGGGCGGCGGCCGACAGGGCGGAGGGCAGGCCGAAGGGCCGGTGGGAAGACGTCACCGGCCAAGCGTAGACGGGGGCTACAGATGAACGACCGGGCAGGTGAGCGTGCGCGTGATGCCGTCCACTTGCTGGACCTTGGCGACGACCATGCGCCCGAGCTCGTCCACCGTGTCGGCCTGCGCGCGCACGATGACGTCGTACGGTCCGGTCACGTCCTCGGCCTGGATCACCCCCGGGATCTTGGAGATGGTGTCGGCGACGGTCGACGCCTTGCCCACCTCGGTCTGAATAAGGATGTACGCCTGTACCACGGAACCTCCAGGGCGACCACGAGGATCGTGTGGGAGAAAGAGACGCCACGTTATCGCGTCGCCGCGGGCCGCGGGGAGACCCACGTGATCCAAAGCGTCCGGGTTGTGGCGTACACAGGACAGAAGTTGACGGTCTACTTGACGGTACCCAGCACGGTGACGGCCCGCGACCCGCGGTGCGCGACGACGCTCCGCCGCCCGCCGGCCGGCACGACGACACGAGGTGAGACGCGGTGAAGGGCACAGTCGGAGAGCTGGGCGAGTTCGGGCTCATCAGGGAGCTCACGTCCCGGCTCACCTCCACCCCGGCGGTACGGATCGGGCCCGGCGACGACGCCGCGGTCGTCTCCGCCCCCGACCGGCGCGTGGTGGCCAGCACGGACATCCTGCTCGAAGGACGTCACTTCCGGCGCGACTGGTCCACGGCGTACGACGTCGGGCGCAAGGCCGCCGCCCAGAACCTCGCCGACATCGCCGCCATGGGCGCGGTCCCCACCGCGCTCCTCCTCGGCCTCGTCGTCCCCGCCGAACTGCCCGTCACCTGGCCCACCGAACTCATGGACGGGCTGCGCGACGAATGTCAGGTCGCGGGCGCGGCGGTGGTCGGCGGCGACGTCGTCCGCGGCGACACGATCATGGTCTCCATCACCGCCCTCGGCGACCTCCGCAACCACGACCCGGTCACCCGCGGCGGCGCGCAGCCCGGCGACGTCGTCGCCTACACCGGCTGGCTCGGCTGGTCCGCCGCCGGCTACGCGGTCCTCTCCCGGGGCTTCCGCTCCCCGCGTGCCTTCGTCGAGGCCCACCGCAGGCCCGAACCGCCCTACCACGCGGGTCCCGCCGCCGCCGGGCTCGGCGCCACCGCCATGTGCGACGTCAGCGACGGCCTCATCGCCGACCTCGGCCACATCGCGGAGGCCAGCAAGGTCCGCATCGACCTGCGCTCCGGGCTCATCGACATCCCCACCCAGATGAACGACATCGGCCAGGCCGTCGGCGTCGACCCCATGCAGTGGGTGCTGACCGGAGGGGAGGACCACGCCATCGTGGCCACCTTCCCGCCCGACGTGAAGCTCCCCGCCCGCTGGAAGGTCATCGGAGAGGTCCTCCACCCCTCCGCCCTTCCCCAGGTCACCGTGGACGGCGCCCCCTGGCACAGCGCGGGCGGCTGGGACCACTTCGGGGAGACGGAGTGACCGCCCCGCCGCTGGTGCTGACCGTCGCCGGATCCGACTCCGGCGGCGGCGCCGGCATCCAGGCCGACCTCAAGACGATGCTCGCCCTCGGCGTCCACGGCATGAGCGTCCTCACCGCCGTCACGGCGCAGAACTCGCGGGGCGTCCACGGCGTCTGGGAGCTTCCGGAGGAGGCCGTACGCGCCCAGTACCGGGCCGTCGTGGACGACATCGGCGTCCACGCCGTGAAGACCGGCATGCTCGCCACCGCCCCGCTCGTCGAGACCGTCGCCGGGCTGCTCGCCGGCACCCCCGGGGTGCCCGTCGTCGTGGACCCCGTCGGCGTCTCCAAGCACGGCGACCCGCTCCTCGCCGCCTCCGCCCTGGAGTCCGTACGCGAGCGCCTGCTGCCCACCGCCACGGTCGCCACGCCCAATCTGGACGAGGTGACACAGCTCACGGGCGTGCACGTCGTTTACGAGAGCGACATGAGGACGGCCGCCGAGGCGGTCCTGTCGTACGGACCCGCCTGGGTCCTGATCAAGGGCGGGCACCTGCCCACCGGCCGGGAGGCCGTGGACCTGCTCACCGACGGCACCGAGGAGCACTGGCTCCGCGCCCCGCGCCACGACAACCGGCACACCCACGGCACCGGCTGCACCCTCGCCTCCGCGATCGCCTCGGGCCTCGCGAAGGGCCTGGAGGTGCCGGAGGCCGTACGGCAGGCCAAGGAGTACGTGACGGGGGCCCTCGCCGCCGGCTTCGCCCTGGGGCAGGGCATCGGCCCGGTCGACCACGGCTGGCGCTTCAGAAACCAGGTCGTGTCCTGCCGATCAGGCGCGAGCCGGCAAGATCGGCGAGTCACCCCCTAGGGGTGTCCGGACCGGAAGCGGGTACGGCAAAAGGCCGGTCCACCGAGGTGGACCGGCCTTTCAAGGCAACCGCAGGGGCTGCGCTACGACACGGAAACGTCGCGAATTAGCGCGAGACCTTGCCGGCCTTGATGCACGAGGTGCAGACGTTGAGCCGCTTCGGCGTCCGACCGACCACGGCACGCACGCGCTGGATGTTCGGGTTCCAGCGACGGGACGTACGGCGGTGCGAGTGCGAAATGTTGTTGCCGAAGCCCGGCCCCTTGCCGCAGACGTCGCAGTTGGCAGCCACGGGTCACTCCAAAGACTTCAGATTTACAGTGAAATCCGGCGCACCGGAATCAGGAGTCTGAAGTGGCTTGCCGGGGAACGGCCCGACGTGTGCCGGGCAACCGAAGCAGCATACAACGGCTGCTGCGGTGGAACGAAACTACCATGTCGAGCGCGGACCTCGCCCCGGGCCCCGGTCACGGGCCCGGCACCCCGGGTCTACCCTGCGGTGAGCTCCCGCCGCCCGAAGGAGGCCCCCTTGCCGCGCCCCGTTCCGCCCTCCGAGGAGCTCACCGAGCTCGACGCCGAAGCGGTCCGGACCTGGTGCGCGCGGGCCCTGGACGCCCTCGGGCGGGAGCGCGCCGAGATCGACGCGATCAACGTCTATCCCGTCGCCGACGGGGACACGGGCACCAATCTCTACCTGACCGTCGCCGCCGCCCACGAGGCCGTCGAGGCCGTCTGCGCCGCCGCCGGCACCGCCCCGGACACGGCCGAGACCGTACGGGCCATGGCCCACGGTGCCCTCCTCGGTGCCCGCGGGAACTCCGGCACGATCCTCTCCCAGCTGCTGCGCGGCATGGCCGCCGTCCTCGCCCTCGGAGGTGACGGACCTCACCTCGCCCGCGCCCTGGCGGAGGCCGCCTCCGCCGCCCGCCGGGCCGTCGCCCACCCCGTCGAGGGCACCATCCTCACCGTCGCCGCCTCCGCCGCCGAGGGCTGCGCGGGCGGCGGGGACCTCGCGGAGGTGGCCAGGAACGCCTACGAGCGGGCCAGAGCGGCCCTGGAGACCACCCCCGGCCAACTGGACGCGCTGCGCCGGGCCGGAGTCGTGGACGCCGGGGGCAAGGGCCTCGTCGCCGTGCTCGGCGCCCTCGCCGAGACCGTCACCGGGCACGCCCCTCCGCCCGCCGGCACCGCCCCGTACGCCCCCGTCCCGCTCGTCCCGCCCGTACCGGCCGAGACCTGCCCCGACGGCGAGGGCCCCGCCTACGAGGTCATCTACCTCCTGGAGGCCGACGACGCGGCCGTCGACCTCCTGCGGGGCCGGCTCGACGCCCTGGGGGAGTCGCTCGTCGTCGTCGGCGGCGACGGGCTGTGGAACGTCCACGTGCACGTCGACGACGCCGGCGCCGCCGTCGAGGCCGGCATCGAGGCCGGCCGCCCCCACCGCGTCCGCATCACCCACTTCGCCGCGGCCCCGCCCGCCGCGGCCGCCGAACCCGCCCGGCGCGCGGTCGTCGCCGTCGTCCCCGGCGAAGGCCTGGCCGGCCTCTGCGCCGAGGCCGGCGCCACCACCGTCCTCGCCCGGCCCGGCGAGCCCCCCGCGGGCGACGCGCTCCTCGACGCCGTCCGGCGGGCCCACGCCCGCGAGATCGTCCTGCTGCCCAACGACACCGAACTGAGGCAGGCCGCCGCCGCCACCGCCGAACGCGCCCGCGCCGAAGGCATCCGCGTCGCCCTCATCCCCACCCGCGCCGCCGTCCAGGGCATCGCCGCCCTCGCCGTCCACGAACCCGGCCGCAGCTTCGACGAGGACGTCGTCGCCATGACCGCCGCCGCCGGCGCCACCCGCTACGCCGAACTCGCCGTCGCCGAACGCCGCTCCTTCACCTCCGCCGGCGTCTGCCAGGCCGGCGACGTCCTCGGCCTCATCGAGGGCGACGTCGCCGTCATCGGCCGGGACCTCACCGAGACCGCCCGTACCGTCCTCGACCGGATGCTCCAGGCCGGCGGCGAACTCGTCACCCTCGTCGTCGCCGACGACACGCCGCCCGGCCTCGCCGACACCCTGGAGGCCCACGTCCGCCGCGCCCACCTGGCCGTCGACACCACCACGTACCACGCGGGCGCGGGCGCCCCGCCGCTGCTGATCGGCGTCGAATGACCGCGCCGCGCCGCCCCGTCTGTCGGTGCCGTGGTGTGCAATGGAGCACGTGCCCGCGCTCGACGAACCCCTGAAGAAGTCCCTCGGCCCCGCCACCGCGAAGGTCATGGCCGAGGCACTCGGCCTGCACACGGTCGGCGACCTCCTCCACCACTACCCCCGCCGGTACGCCGAGCGCGGGGAGCTGACCACCCTCTCCGACCTGCCGCTCGACGAGCACGTCACCGTGGTCGCCCAGGTCGCCGACGCCCGGGTGCTCACCTTCAACGGCGCGAAGGGGCGCGGCCAGCGCCTCGAAGTGACCATCACGGACGGCAGCGGCCGGCTGCAACTGGTCTTCTTCGGCAAGGGCGTGCACAAGCCGCACAAGGAACTCCTGCCCGGCACCCGCGCGATGTTCGCCGGCAAGGTCTCCCTCTTCAACCGGCGTCTCCAGCTCGCCCACCCCGCCTACGAACTGCTCCGCGGCGACGGCGAGGCCGCCGAGGCCGTCGGCAGCTGGGCCGCCTCCCTCATCCCGATCTACCCGGCCACCACCAAACTGGAGTCCTGGAAGATCTCCAAGGCCGTCGACGCCGTCCTGCCGAGCGCCGCCGACGCCGTCGACCCGCTCCCGCCCGCCCTCCGCGAGGGCCGCGGTCTCCTCGCCCTCCCCGACGCCCTGCGGCAGATCCACCGCCCCCGCACCAAGGCCGACGTCGCCGCCGCCCGCGACCGGCTCAAGTGGGACGAGGCCTTCGTCCTCCAGGTCGCCCTGGCCCGCCGCCGCCACGCCGACACCCAGCTCCCCGCCGTCGCCCGCCGCCCCGCCCCGGACGGCATCCTCGCCGCCTTCGACGCCAGGCTGCCCTTCACCCTCACCGAGGGCCAGGAGAAGGTCTCCCGGGAGATCTTCGACGACCTCGCCACCGAGCACCCCATGCACCGCCTCCTCCAGGGCGAGGTCGGATCGGGCAAGACGATGGTGGCCCTGCGCGCCATGCTCGCCGTGGTCGACGCCGGGGGACAGGCCGCCCTGCTCGCCCCCACCGAGGTCCTCGCCCAGCAGCACCACCGCTCGGTCACCGAGATGATGGGCGACCTCGCGGAGGGCGGCACGCTCGGCGGCGCCGAGCGCGCCACCAAGGTCGTCCTGCTCACCGGCTCCATGGGCGCCGCCGCCCGCCGCCAGGCCCTGCTCGACCTCGTCACCGGCGAGGCCGGCATCGTCATCGGCACCCACGCCCTCATCGAGGACAAGGTCCGGTTCCACGACCTCGGCCTGGTCGTCGTCGACGAGCAGCACCGCTTCGGCGTCGAGCAGCGCGACGCGCTCCGGGGCAAGGGCAAGCAGCCCCCGCACCTCCTCGTCATGACCGCCACCCCCATCCCGCGCACGGTCGCCATGACCGTCTTCGGCGACCTGGAGACCTCCGTCCTCGACCAGCTGCCCGCGGGCCGCTCCCCGATCGCCAGCCATGTCGTCCCCGCCGCCGACAAGCCGCACTTCCTCACCCGCGCCTGGGAACGGGTCCGCGAGGAGGTCGAGAACGGCCATCAGGCGTACGTGGTCTGCCCCCGCATCGGCGACGACGCCGAGCAGGAGACCGGAGGGAAGAAGACCAAGGCGTCCGCCGGAAACGGCGACGAGGCGGATAGGCGGCCCCCGCTCGCCGTCCTCGACGTCGCCGGGCAGCTCGGCGCCGGCCCCCTCGCGGGCCTCCGCGTCGCCGTCCTGCACGGCCGCATGCACCCCGACGACAAGGACGAGGTGATGCGCCGCTTCGCCGCGGGCGAGCTCGACGTCCTCGTCGCCACCACCGTCATCGAGGTCGGCGTCAACGTCCCCAACGCCACCGTCATGGTGATCATGGACGCCGACCGCTTCGGCGTCTCCCAGCTGCACCAGCTGCGCGGCCGGGTCGGCCGCGGCTCCGCCCCCGGCCTGTGCCTCCTCGTCACCGAGATGCCCGAGGCGAGCCCCGCCCGGCAGCGCCTCGGCGCCGTGGCCGCCACGCTGGACGGCTTCGAACTCTCCCGCATCGACCTCGAACAGCGGCGCGAGGGAGACGTCCTCGGCCAGGCCCAGTCCGGCGCCCGCTCCTCCCTGCGCATGCTCGCCGTCATCGACGACGAGGAGGTCATCGCCGCCGCCCGCGAGGAGGCCACCGCCCTCGTCCTCGCCGACCCGGAGCTCGACGCCCACCCGGGCCTGCGGACCGCCCTCGACGCGCTCCTGGACGAGGAGCGGGAGGAGTACCTGGAGAAGGGATGACGGGGGACGGCGGGCCGGGGGCACCGGATGAGGCGGCGAAGACCGGGGCGGCCATAAGCTGGGGCGTACGTACCGGACGAGCAGGACGAGGACACCGATGACCCGCGTGATCGCCGGCACCGCCGGCGGACGCCGACTGGCCGTGCCGCCCGGCAACGGCACCCGCCCCACCTCCGACCGGGCACGCGAAGGTCTCTTCTCCACCTGGGAGGCCTTCCACGGCCTGGCGGGCGCGCGCGTCGCCGACCTGTACGCCGGGTCCGGCGCCGTCGGCCTCGAAGCGCTCTCCCGGGGCGCCGCGCACGCCCTGCTCGTGGAGGCCGACGCCCGCGCGGCCCGGACGGTGCGGGAGAACATCCGCTCGCTCGGCCTGCCCGGCGCCGAGCTCCGTACCGGCAAGGCCGAGCAGGTCGTCACCGGGCCCGCGCCCGCCGAGCCGTACGACCTGGTCTTCCTCGACCCCCCGTACGCCGTCACCGACGACGCTCTGCGCGAGATCCTCCTCACACTGCGCGCGGGGGGCTGGCTGAGCGAGGATGCCCTGGTGACCGTGGAGCGCAGCACCCGGGGCGGCGAGTTCGGCTGGCCGGAGGGCTTCGAGCCGCTGCGGGCCCGTCGCTACGGCGAGGGAACGTTTTGGTACGGTCGCGCCGCCTCTACGTGCGAAGACGCACGATGACCGGACCGGAGAGCGAGGGACCCAAGTTGCGCCGCGCCGTCTGTCCGGGGTCATTCGACCCCATCACCAACGGACATCTCGACATCATCGCCCGCGCCTCCAAGCTGTACGACGTCGTGCACGTGGCTGTGATGATCAACCAGTCGAAGAAGGGCCTCTTCGAGGTCGAGGAGCGGATCGAGCTGATCCGCGAGGTCACCGCCGACTTCGGCAACGTGGAGGTGGAGTCCTTCCACGGCCTGCTCGTCGACTTCTGCAAGCAGCGGGACATCCCGGCCATCGTCAAGGGCCTGCGGGCGGTCAGCGACTTCGACTACGAGCTCCAGATGGCCCAGATGAACAACGGCCTCTCGGGCGTCGAGACCCTGTTCGTCCCCACCAACCCGACGTACAGCTTCCTCTCCTCCTCGCTGGTCAAGGAGGTCGCGGCCTGGGGCGGCGACGTCTCCCACCTGGTGCCGCCCGCCGTCCTCGGCCGGCTCACCGAGCGCCTCCGGCGGAAGTGACGCGAAGCCACCGTTCCTGACGCTCCGTCACCGGGTGACGGGCGGGCGCCGACTGCCCTTACAGTCGTCCCGTCCGTCTCCATCCAGCTGTTGTAGAGAGTGGCGAGCACCCGGTGGACGTGCAGAAGAAGCTCGACGAGATCGTCGCGACCGTACAGAGCGCCCGCTCCATGCCCATGTCGGCGTCGTGCGTGGTCAACCGGGCCGAGCTGCTCGCCCTGCTCGAAGAGGTACGGGACGCCCTGCCCGGCTCCCTCGCGCAGGCGCAGGAGCTGATCGGCGGCCGGGAGCAGCTCGTGGAGGAGGCCCGGCGGGAGGCGGAGCGGATCATCGAGGCCGCCCACGCCGAGCGGGGCTCGATCGTCTCCGACACCCAGGTCGCCCGGGAGTCCCAGGAGGAGGCCGACCGGATCCTCGCCGAGGCCCGCCGCGAGGCCGAGGAGATCCGCGCCGAGGCCGACGAGTACGTCGACTCCAAGCTCGCCAACTTCGAGGTCGTCCTCAACAAGACCATCGGCGCCGTCGACCGCGGGCGCGAGAAGCTCCTCGGCCGCGGCCCGGGCCTGGACCAGGACGGCTACGCCGACGAGGACGCCCCCGAGTACAGCGCCGACCCCCAGACCCTCATTCACCGGGCCGACGCGTACGTGGACGCCAAACTCGGCGCCTTCGAGGCGGTGCTCAGCAAGACCCTGGAGGCGGTCGGGCGCGGTCGGCAGAAGCTGCACGGCCGGATCGCCACCGACGCCCTCGGCGAGCACATGGCCGCCCAGGAGGGACTGGGCGGCCAGATCCACACCAGCGACGCCGACTACCTGGCCGGCCTCGCGGAGCTCGCCGATCCCCAGCCGGCCGCTCCGGCCCCGGTGCCGGCCGCCGCGCAGGCGCCGGAACAGCCGCCGCACGCCCCCGCCGACCCGTACGGGTACCAGCAGCAGGACCCGTACGCGTACCAGCATCAGCCCGACCCCTACGGGTACCAGCAGCCGCAGCAGACGGACCCGTACGGCTACCAGCAGCAGGATCCCTACGCGTACCAGCAGCCCCAGCAGCACCACCAGCCGCAGCAGCAGGCCGCCGCGCTCGACGAGACCAGCTTCTTCGACACGAGCATGATCGACCTGGAGCAGCTGCGACGGTACGAACAGGGGCAGGGGCAGTAGGGGAACCCCGGCGACCGGAGCCCGGGGCGGCCCGGATTGGGCCCTGGGCGGTGTGTCCAGTATCCTGGCTGTTCGGTCGCGTGTATGTCCGCGATCCATGCTGCCCGCGTACAGCGGCAGTTCCCCTCACGACGATCCGAAGGCAGGAAGAACCCTGAGTACGCGCCTCGACCACCGCAATCCCCTCGTGTTCGACACACACGAGCTGGGACGGCGTCCTGGTGCCCTCCAGCGGATCTCCCGCACGGTCGACGCGCCCAGGGACCTGGGTGTCGCGGGGGTCATCGGAGTGCCCGAGGGCGCGCCGGTGGAGATCGAGCTCCGTCTCGAGTCGGTCATGGAAGGGGTGCTTGTCACAGGCACCGCCCGTGCATCCGCCGAGGGGGAGTGCGTAAGGTGTCTGGAGCCCGTCGAGCTGGAGCTCGACGCGGACTTCCAGGAGATGTTCTCGTACCCCGACTCCGACGACCGGGGCCGCTCCAAGGCGGTCGCGGACGACGAAGCCGAGGACGACGAGAGCATGATCCCCCTCGAGGACGGCATGTTCGACCTCGAGCCCGTGCTGCGTGATGCGGTGGTGCTCGCACTGCCGATGCAGCCGGTGTGCCGGGAGGGCTGTGCGGGTCTGTGTGCCGAGTGCGGGACCAACCTGAACGAGAACCCGGACCACCACCATGACGCCGTCGACATCCGTTGGGCGGCACTGCAGGGACTCGCCGGTTCGCTGGGAACCGACGAGAAGGACAACATGAGCGATGCCGCATCCGGTGTCGACGAGAAGCAGGAGAAGTAGCCGTGGCTGTTCCGAAGCGGAAGATGTCGCGCAGCAACACGCGCCACCGCCGGTCGCAGTGGAAGGCTGCGGTCCCCACCCTGGTTTCGTGTGAGCGTTGCCA
>NZ_JAPSIW010000538.1 GCF_031178505.1 Streptomyces sp.
CCTTGTCCTTGTCCGCGCACGGGGTGACGCACGGGCCCTTCGCCCACCACTCCGGCAGCATCGCCAGGGCCTCGTCACCGAAGGGGTTGACGCCCGGGCCCGCCACGAGCGAGTGCCCGACCAGGACGTGCAGGCACTTGACCCGGTCGGGCATGCCGCCGGCGCTGGGGAAGCCCTCCAGGACCTCGATGGCGTCGCGGCGCGCGAGGTAGTCCTCGTGCGCGGCCCGGTAGGCGGCGGCGAGCTCGGGGTCGGTGGCGAGCCGGGCCTGCATCTCCTTCATGACCCCGTTGGCCTCCAGGGTGCCGATGGCCGAGGCCGCCCGGGGGCAGGTGAGGTAGTACGTGGTCGGGAAGGGGGTGCCGTCGGGGAGCCGGGGCGCGGTCTCGACGACGTCCGGGTTGCCGCACGGGCAGCGGTGCGCGATGGCGCGCAGGCCGCGCGGCGGGCGTCCGAGCTGCGCCTCGAAGGCGGCGACGTCCGCCTCGGTGGGCTCGGTGCGTTCGGTCTGCGGAGGGGGCGTTTCCATGTCTGCCTTGGTCGTCGGGGTCGTACGGGATCGGTGGGGGCGTACGGGGCGGTCGGCCGTACGGGTCGGTCAGGGGCGGTCGGCGCGGTCCACGCCGTCCCACAGGTTGTCGTACCAGGGGCGGTCCGCCGGGCCCTGGCCGCTGCGGGGCCGCGGCTCCGCGCCGGGGTCGTCGACGGTGAAGCCGGTTTCGCCGGGCAGCACGTAGTGGAGGTGCTCGCGGGCGAGGCGGCGGACGTAGGCCGGGTCCTGGAGGCGGGCCTTCTCGTCCCGCAGCTCCTCGACCCGCCGGGCGGCCTCGGCGGCCTTCCGCTCCTGCTCGGCGATCTCGCCCTGCTGGGAGACGTAGCTCCTTATCGGATAGGCGAGCGCCACGACGAGGGAACAGACGACGAGGGCGAGGAAGGCCGCGCGGCCGGTGAGCCGGGAACGGCGGGCCTGGCGGCGGCTCTGGGAGCGGTAGACGCGGGCGGCGGTCTGCTCGCCGAGCAGCCTGATCCTGGTCGCGGTGGAGAACCGGTCCCGGGCCATGTGCGCGCCTCCCCTGTACGTGCGTACGTCCCCGCACACGGTACGGGACCGAGTGCGGGGACGTACGGAGACGGGCTGTGTCAGCCCTTGCCCCTCTTACTTAGTTCGCGGAGCGGAACCGCGGGAACGCGCTGCGGCCGGCGTAGACCGCGGCGTCGTCCAGGATCTCCTCGATGCGCAGGAGCTGGTTGTACTTGGCGACGCGCTCGGAGCGGGCCGGGGCACCGGTCTTGATCTGGCCGCAGTTGGTGGCGACGGCCAGGTCGGCGATGGTGACGTCCTCGGTCTCGCCGGAGCGGTGGGACATCATGCACTTGAAGCCGTTGCGCTGGGCCAGCTCGACGGCGTCCAGGGTCTCGGTCAGCGAGCCGATCTGGTTGACCTTGACGAGCAGCGCGTTGGCGGCGCCCTCCTCGATGCCGCGGGCGAGGCGCTCCGGGTTGGTGACGAAGAGGTCGTCGCCGACCAGCTGGACCCGGGAGCCCAGCTTCTCGGTGATGGTCTTCCAGCCGTCCCAGTCGTCCTCGAACAGCGGGTCCTCGATGGAGACCAGCGGGTACGCGTCGACGAGCTCCGCGTAGTAGTCGGTCATCTCGGCGGCGGAGCGGGCCTTGCCCTCGAACTCGTAGGAGCCGTCCTTGTAGAACTCGGAGGCGGCGACGTCGAGCGCGAGCGCGATGTCCTTGCCGGGCGTGTAGCCGGCCTGCTTGATGGCCTCGAGGATGAGGTCCAGCGCCTCGCGGTTCGAGCCCAGGTTCGGGGCGAAGCCGCCCTCGTCGCCGAGGCCGGTGGAGAGGCCCTTGGTCTTCAGGACGGACTTGAGGGTGTGGTAGACCTCGGTGCCCCAGCGGAGGGCCTCGGAGAAGGACTCCGCGCCGATCGGGGCGATCATGAACTCCTGGATGTCCACGTTCGAGTCGGCGTGCGACCCGCCGTTCAGGATGTTCATCATCGGAACGGGCAGCAGGTGCGCGTTCGGGCCGCCCAGGTAGCGGAAGAGGGGGAGGTCGCTGGCCTCGGAGGCGGCGTGCGCGACGGCGAGGGAGACGCCGAGGATGGCGTTGGCGCCGAGCGAGGACTTGTCGGGGGTGGCGTCCAGGTCGAACATGGCCTGGTCGATCAGGCGCTGCTCGGTGGCGTCGTAGCCGACGAGCTCCGGGCCGATCTGCTCGATGACGGCCAGGACGGCCTTCTCGACGCCCTTGCCGAGGTAGCGGTTCTGGTCGCCGTCACGGAGCTCGAGGGCCTCGAACGCACCGGTGGAGGCACCGGACGGGACGGCAGCACGGCCGGTGCTGCCGTCGTCGAGGCCGACCTCGACCTCGACCGTGGGGTTGCCTCGGGAGTCCAGGATTTCCCGGGCTACGACGACGTCGATGGACGGCACGAGCATCTCCTTCTGGGATGTGACGCTAGGTGTGACGCATACGGCGCAAGGCTCGTTCGCCTTGCGACAAGAGCCTAACCGGCCCGGGGGCTCCGGCCCGCCGGGCGCCCGCCCCGTGGGACGAAAAAGGACCCGGGGGCACGCATCCCGGGACGAACCGCCCGCGTGTACTCACGGGTAACGGACGGAACCCCGGTCCGGCGTGCACGGGGGGAGGCACGCCGGACCGGGGTGGTCACCGCGGGAGGTTCGTCAGGGCCGCGAGGCTCACTTCAGGTGGAGCTGCTGGCCCGGGTAGATGAGGTCGGCGTCCTCGACGACGTCCTGGTTGAGGTCGTAGAGGGTGGCCCAGCCGCCCTTGACGCCGTGCGCCTGGGCGATGGTGGCGAGGGTGTCGCCGGCCGCGACCTTGTACTCGCCGTCACCCTTCTTGACCTTCTTGCCGGTCGGGGTGGTGACGGTCTTGCGGCGCTCCTGCGGAGCGGCCTGGGCGGTGACGCTCTTGGACGTCTCGCGGGCGGTCGCCTTCGGAGCCGTGCGCTTGGTGCTGCGCGTGGTCGGCTGCTCGGAGCGGCGCTCGGGCGAGGTGGTGGTGCCGGTCGGCTTCTGGGTCTCGGTGGCGCCGCCGCTGTAGGTGGCACGGGAGAGGCCGACGCCGCAGCTCGGCCAGGCGCCCTTGCCCTGGCCCGCGAGGACCTTCTCGGCGATGGCGATCTGCTGCGACTTCGAGGCCAGGTTGGCGGTCGAGGCGTAGGCGGTGCCGCCGTACGCGGCCCAGGTGGAGGCCGAGAACTGCAGGCCGCCGTAGTAGCCGTTGCCCGTGTTGATGGACCAGTTGCCGCCGGACTCGCACTGGGCGACGCGGTCCCACTCGGAGGCGGTGGCGGCCGAGGCGGTGCCCGTGGCCATCAGCGGGGCGGCGACGGCGGCACCGGTGACGCCGACGAGCGTGACGACCTGGGTGGCCTTGGAGGGACGGCGGTGTTTGCCCTTGCCGGAAAACAGCATGGAGATTCTCCTCACCGACGCCTGCGAGGTGAGCTGTCGGGTTCGGGCCGAAGAGTTGCCCGGCCGCGTGTCCTAGCACGCGGCTTCACCCCAAGCCGAACGTCGGTCGTCCTTCTCGACGACCGGGGCCGGCACTTACCTTGGGTCCCCCGCTCCTGCCTACGGCGCTTACGCGACGACTGTTCCCATCGGCCGGCGGCAGGACTCGGCGTTCTCGGTCGACGGGGCCCGCGGTGGCGAGCGATGACGACCGTAGCCACACTCCTGCCGGAAGTTCAAAGGGGCTCATTGCGGAAATAACGCCCCTACGGGCCTTCCGGCAGAGGGTGTTTGCGCAGGTGAGAGGTCACGGAATCAAATCTTCCGCACGGGCCGTGCCAGTTGGGGCGAAGAGATCCATGTCTCACTTGAGCAGAACCGGACATTACCTCTCGAACTACCCGGCCGACGGCGCCGAACCGATCGTCAGATCGAGGCTCTGACCAGGCAGGATGAGGTCCGGATCGGTGCCCACCGTCCGCCGGTTGGCGTCATAGAGGGCGGTCCAGCCTCCGGGGAGTTGCCTCTCCTGCGCGATGACGGTCAGGTTGTCCCCGGGGCGCACCGTGTAGGCGCCCGAAGTGTCCTGACTGTCCGTTGCGTCCGCCCCGGTCGGCGATACGTCGGCTGCCGGGGCCTTTGCCGGACTTTCGGCGCTCTTGTCCGCCGGCGCGGCGTGGCGACCCGCTTCGGCAGAAGTGTCCGTCTTGCCGCTTTCCTCCGGGGCGGCGTCGCCCCGGTGCTTGCCGGTGCCGGGCACGCTCGACGGAGCGTCACCTTCCGCCGTACGGGGCTTTTCGGACGTTCCGGAGGTTCCGGGCGTGTCGGAGGTGCCGGGAGCCGTCGGCGCGCTCGGCGCGGCCGGGTGGGTGGGGGCGTCCGGCGCGGCCGGGTGGGTGGAGGCGTCCGGCGCGGCGGTCGTCCCGGCCGCTCCCGGCGCCTGGGAGGCCGTGGCGGCGTCCGGGGCCGAGGAGGCCGCGGGAGCGCCGGAGGTCCGCGGTACGGGCACCGAGGAGGCCGGGGAGGACGGGGAGGCCTGCGCGGCGGGCGAGGCGGTCGGCGTGCCGGCCGTGCGGTTCGACTCCGGGGCGGGGCCCGTCTCCTCCGGCGGCGTGACGGCCGGCCCCGGGTTCACGCCCGGCGCCTTCCCGTCGTTGTCCAGCCCGGCGATCGGGGCGCAGGTGGCCCAGTCGGTCGCGCCCGAGGCGAGCGCCTTCTCGGCCACCACGATCTGCTGGGCACGGCTGGCCAGGTCGGCGCTGGGGGCGTAGGCGAGCCCGCCGTGCCGCTCCCAGCTCTCCTGGGTGAACTGGAGCCCGCCGTACATCCCGTTGCCGAAGTTGGCACTCCACTGGCCGCCCGACTCGCACTCGGCCACCCGGTCCCAGGTGGCCGCGTCGGCGGCGGAGGCGGATCCGGTGGCGAGCAGCGGCAGCGCCATGGCGGATCCGGTCACGCCCGCCGCGACGACGAGAGCGGGG
>NZ_JAPSIW010000044.1 GCF_031178505.1 Streptomyces sp.
TGCCGCGCCAGTCGGCGGCGGCGGCGCGGATCCGTTCGAGTTCGGCGTCGGTGAGGTCACGGACGCGGCGGACCTGGGTGGTGTAGCCGTTGCGCTCGATGCGCTTGACCATCTGGCGGACGTTGCGCATGGCTCGTCCGGAGAGGGAGAAATCCGCGACGTCCACCACCGCCTCGTCGCCGAGTTCGAGGGCGTCCAGGCCGGTCTCGCGGGTCCAGACGTGGCCGCCGGTCTCGGAGCAGCCCATGACGGCGGGGGTCCAGGAGTGGGCCCTGGCCTCGTCCATGAACCGTTCGATGGCGCCGGGCCAGGCTTCGACGTCGCCGATGGGGTCGCCGCTGGCGAGCATGACGCCGGAGACGACGCGGTAGCAGACGGCGGCCTTGCCGCTGGGGGAGAAGACGACGCCCTTGTCGCGGCGGAGGGCGAAGTGGCCGAGGGAGTCGCGTCCGCCGTGCTGGGCGAGGAGGGCGCGCAGGCGTGCCTCGTCGTCGTCGGTGAGGCGGGCCGCGGGGTGCTCGGGGCGCAGGGCGAGGTAGATGGTGGTGAGCGCGGTCAGCATGCCGAGCGCGCCGAGGGAGTAGCCGACGGTCCAGTCGACGCCGTGGGTGTAGGCGATGGGGCCTTCGACGCCGAGGAGTCCGTACAGGACGTGCTCGAGGCGGTCGGAGAGGCTCGGGTCGCCGACGACCCGGCGGGGGTGGGCGCTGACGATGACGAGGCCGAGGGCGAGGGAGCCGGCGCCCATGACGATGAAGTTGGCGAGGGCGCGCCAGCGGCTCCGGGGGTCGGGGAGGGCGGCGAATTCGCCGCGGTGGCGTACGAGGAGGGCGAGGAGCGCCAGGGAGAGGAGGGCGCCGAGGACCGAGTGGCGCCAGACGAACTGGGCGGCGGCCCCGAGGGGGAGGAGGACGACGGCGGCGCGCCAGGCGCGGCGCTTGTGGCGCTTGAGCCCGTGGGCGAGGAGCAGCAGGAGGACGCCGGCGCTCAGGGAGAGGGCGGCGGAGAGGGGGCCGAGGGTGCCGGGGAGGACTTCGGCGAGCGCGTGGACGCGGCTGGCGCGGAAGCGGGGGAAGACTCCGGCGGCGATGTCGATGAGGCCGATGAGGGTGCAGGCCGTGCCGACGAGGGAGGGGACCTTCTCGGGCCGGGGGCCGCGGAGAATCCGGCGTACCCGAACCGGAACCAATCGTGATTTGTCCCCATCTACCGTGACAGACATCCGCTTCCCGTGCTTCCCGTGGTCCTGCGAGGGGTTCTGGACCGGGTCGCGCTCCGCGGTGTGTACGGCGGGCCGGCCCGGTTGGTGCGCCTTCTAGGACGGCGGTGGGCGGGGGTGGGTTCACTCCCCCTCAGGAAATTCTCACGAAGTCCGGCGGACACGACGTCCGGCGCACCAGGAAGAAGGCTCGGTCGTCCCATGGGTCTCACCAGCAGCAGTGTTCTCGTGTTGGCCATGGTGGTGGCCGTGTTGTTCTTCGCGGCCACGGTCGTGTGGTGGCCGAGGCTGGGACGCCGCACCTGGCGGGCCGTGGCGGGCCGGGTGGGTCTGCTGCTGGTGACGCAGGTGGCGCTCTTCGCGGCGGTGGGTCTGGCGGCGAACCGGTCGTTCCTCTTCTACGGCTCGTGGGCGGACCTGTTCGGCCAGGAGCAGGAGATGGGTGTGGTGGTCGACCACTCGGCCGGTTCGAAGGACCTGCGCGTGGTGGGGACGCAGGCGCCGGACGTGCCGGGCGGCGGCCGTCCGGCGGTGGCGGGCCAGATCCAGAAGGTGCTGATCGCGGGGGAGCGGTCGCGGATCTCGTCGTCGGCGTACGTGTACCTGCCGCCGGAGTACTTCCAGAAGCGGTACGCGGGGCGGAAGTTCCCGGCCTCGGTGGTGCTGACCGGGTATCCCGGTACGGCGGAGAACCTGATCAAGGGACTCAAGTACCCGCGGACGGCGTACCTCCAGGCGAAGGAGGGCCGGATGCAGCCGATGGTCCTGGTGATGATGCGGCCGACGGTGGCGCCGCCGAGGGACACGGAGTGCGTGGACGTGCCGGGGGGCCCGCAGACGGAGACGTTCTTCGCGGAGGACCTGCCGAAGGCGGTGGCGGAGACGTACCGGGTGGGGACGGGGCCGCGCAGCTGGGGCGTCATGGGGAACTCGACGGGCGGGTACTGCGCCTTGAAGATCGCGCTGCACCATCCGGACCGGTACGGGGCGGGGGCGGGTTTCTCGGCGTACTACCGGGCGGCGGAGGACGTGACGACGGGGGACCTGTTCCACGGGGACGACCGGCTGCGCAAGCGGGCGGACCTGCTGTGGAGCCTGGACCACCTGCCGCAGGGGCGGTCCTCGTTCCTGGTGACGACGTCGAAGCGGGGCGAGGACAACCGGAAGGGCACGCTGGAGTTCGTGAAGAAGGTGCGGAGCCCGGCGCGGGTCTCCTCGATCACCCTGGAGAGCGGCGGCCACAACTTCAACACGTGGAACCGTGAGATCCCGCCGGGCCTGGTGTGGATGAGCGGCCGGCTGTCGGTCTAGACCGTGTCCGGCGCGGCGGCCTCCGGGGCGGGTGCGGAGGCGCGGCGCAGGGCGCGGTGGACGCCTTCGGGGGTGAGGACGCCGAGGGGCCGGCCGTCGTCGCCGGTGACGGCGAGGCGGCCGGTGTCGTGCTGGAGGAGGGCGGCGAGGGCGTCCTTGAGGGAGGTCCCCAGGGGTACGGGGGCGGGGGCGCCGGCCGGTTCCGGTGCGGGCGGCAGCGGGTCGAGGTCGGCCTCGGTGACGGGGGTGACGGCGAGTCGCTTGAGGCCGCGGTCGCTGCCCACGAAGTCGGCGACGTAGGGGGTGGCGGGGGCGCCGAGGACCGTGGCGGGGGTGTCGAACTGCTCGATGCGGCCCTGCCCGTACACGGCCATGCGGTCGCCCATGCGGACGGCCTCCTCGATGTCGTGGGTGACGAGGAGGACCGTTTTGCGGACGGTCGCCTGGAGGGCGAGGAACTCGTTCTGGAGGCGTTCGCGGACGACCGGGTCGACCGCGCCGAAGGGTTCGTCCATGAGGAGGACGGGCGGGTCGGCGGCGAGGGCGCGGGCGACACCGACGCGCTGGCGCTGTCCGCCGGAGAGCTGGGCGGGATAGCGGGAACCGTACGTGGCGGGATCGAGCCCGACGAGGTCGAGGAGTTCGGCGGCGCGGGCACGGGCGGCGGACTTCTTCCAGCCGAGGAGCGCGGGCACCGTCGCGGTGTTGTCGAGGACGGTGCGGTGGGGGAAGAGGCCGACCTGCTGGATGACGTAGCCGATCTTGCGGCGCAGCGCGACCGGGTCGACGCCGGCGACGTCCCGGCCGTCGACGAGGACGCGGCCGGAGGTGGGCTCGACGAGCCGGTTGACCATCATCATGGTGGTCGTCTTGCCGCAGCCGGACGGCCCGACGAGGGTGACGAGTTCGCCCTCGGCGACCTCGAAGGAGAGGTCGTCCACGGCCGTGGTGCCGTCGGGGTAGCGCTTGGTCACGTGCTCGAACCGGATCATGGTTCCCCATTCTGGCCCCTGGGAGCCGGGGGTGTGTGAAGGGTGTGTTGCCGGGGGGTGGCGGATTCCGGCGGTTGTCGGTGCCCCGGGTTAGGGTCGTCACACAAGCGTTCGGAAGGGCGGGCGACCCGGGGGGAGGGCGGATGAGCACGCCGAACTGTCTGGTGACGAACGACTGGATCTGCGGCGAGTACCTGCGCACGCGCGCCGGGGAGTTGACGGACGCGCTGCTCCAGCACGTGGGGATCACGGTCGTGTCGGTGCTGCTCGCGCTGGTCGTGGCGGTGCCGCTGGCGCTGCTCGTGCGGGCCAGACCCCGCTTCGCCGGCCCGGTCCTCGGGCTGACGACCCTGCTCTACACGGTGCCGTCGCTCGCGATGTTCTCGCTGCTGCTGCCGGTGTTCGGCCTGTCGGCGGCGCTCGTCGTGACGGGTCTCGTGCTGTACGCCCTGACCATCCTCGTGCGGAACGCGCTGGCCGGCCTCGCGGCGGTGCCCGCCGAGACCCGGGAGGCCGCGCGGGGCATGGGGTACGGGCCGTGGCGGCTGCTCTGGGAGGTCGAACTGCCGCTGGCGCTGCCGGTGCTGATGGCCGGGGTGCGGATGGCGACGGTCTCCACGATCGCGCTGACGACGATCGGGTCGGTGGTCGGCCGGGGCGGGCTCGGCAATCTCATCGAGGACGCCCTGCCGACCTTCTTCAAGGCGCAGGTGCTGGCCGCGTCCGTGCTGTGCGTCCTGCTCGCCGTCGTGGCCGACCTGCTGCTCCTGGGCCTTCAGCGGCTGCTCACGCCCTGGGCCCGGATACGGACCGCGCCGGGAGGTGGGTGAGGTGGGGGTCGTGACGGACGCGTGGACCTGGCTCACCACCGGCGCGCACTGGGCGGGCCCGGAGGGGATCGGGCAGCGCCTCGCCGAGCACGTGTACGTGAGCGGGCTGGCGCTGCTGATCGCCTGCGCGGTCGCCCTGCCGGTGGGGCTGGGCCTGGGGCACCTGGGGCGGGGTGGGGCGCTCGCGGTGAACGTGTCGAACGTGGGGCGGGCGGTGCCGGTCTTCGCGGTCCTCGCCCTGTTCATGGTCTCGCCGCTGCGGAACGCGGGGTACGTGCCGACCGTGGTGGCCCTCGTCCTCTTCGCGATACCCCCGCTGCTGACCAACGCGTACGTGGGGGTGCGGGAGGTGGACCGGGCGGCCGTGCGGGCGGCGCGGGGCATGGGGATGACCGGGGGGCAGGTGTTCCTGCGGGTCGAACTGCCCCTGGCACGGCCCGTGGTGATGACGGGCGTGCGGTCGGCCGCCGTGCAGGTGGTGGCCACGGCCACGGTCGCCGCGATGGTCGGGCAGGGCGGTCTGGGCCGGGTCATCACGGCCGGCTTCGCCCTGTACGACACCGCGCAGGTCGTCGCCGGCGCGGTTCTCGTGGCGGCGCTCGCCCTCGTGGTCGAGGGCGTCCTCGCGGGCGCCGACCGGCTCCTGGGGGCGGGCCGCCCCCGGACGGGCGCGGCGGACGGGCGCGGCGCGCGGGCACGGCGGACGCACACAGCCGGACCGGCGGAGAGACCGGCGGCCGGACCGACGAAGTGGGATGGGTGATTCGGTGAACGGGTTCTCGCGGAGTACGCGTGCGGTGGTGGGGGCGGCGGCACTGGCCGTGGCGCTCACGGCCTGCGGCGGGGAAAGCCTGGAGCAGGGCAAGGGCGGTACGGCCGGCGGGTCGGGCGGTTCCGGTGGCGGGGGCAAGGGCTCGCTGGTGGTGGGCGCCGCGGCGTTCACCGAGTCGAAGGTGCTGGCCGAGCTGTACGCCCAGGTGCTGCGGGACGCCGGATACACGGTCTCGGTCACGACGGTGAAGAACCGGGAACTGTACGAACCGTCCCTGGAGAACGGCCAGATCGACGTCGTGCCGGAATACGCGGCGACCCTCGCGGAATTCCTCAACGCGAAGGTGAACGGCCCGAAGGCGCCCGAGGAGAAGCCGGTCGCGTCGGGTGACGCGAAGGCCACCGTGGAAGCGCTGCGGAAGCTCGCGGAACCGCGCGGGCTGAAGGTCCTGGAGGCCGGCGGAGCGGTCGATCAGAACGCGTTCGCCGTGTCGAAGGAATTCGCCGCGAAGAACCGCCTGAGCACGCTTTCCGATCTTGGTCGCGCGAAGCTGAAGGTCAGGATCGCGGCCGGTGACGAATGCGCGGTACGGCCCTTCTGCGCGCCCGGCCTGAAGGCCCGGTACGGAATCGACGTGGCGGGGGTCGACCCCAAGGGTGTGGGCACTCCGCAGGCCAAGCAGGCCGTCAGGGACGGGGTGGACCAGCTGGTTCTGACGACCACCACGGACGCCACGCTCGACAGCTTCGGCCTCGTCCTCCTCGCCGACGACAAGAAGTTGCAGAACGCCGACAATGTGCTGCCGGTGGTGAACGCGAAGGACGCCGGAGCGCCGGAGATAGCCACCGCTCTGAACAAGATCACCAAGGTGCTCGGTACGGCGGATCTCGCCGAACTCAACCGGAAGGTGGACGCCGAGCGCGCGAAGCCGGAGGACGCGGCGAAGGCCTATCTGCAGTCGAAGGGGCTGCTCAGCAAGTAGAGGACGGGGAAGGGAAGTCGGCCCCAAGCGGAACCGGAAGGGTGGGATCCCACTTCTTCCGGTGAGAAGTGGACAGGAGTTTGCCGGGCCGACCCCCCACATGGCGCCTACGCACGGTAAATTTCAGGCCATGCCACGTGGACGCCACCGCCATTCCCCGCCTCTGCACAAGCTGCTGCCGCCCTCCGCGGTCGCCGGCGCCGCGGTCGTGTGCGCCGCGGCGGCCTGGCTCCCCGGCGACCTCGTGGTCGTCCGGCTGCTCGCCGCCGCGGCGGCCGGAGCCGCCGTCACCGGAGCCGTGCTCATGCGCAGTTGGGACCGGAGCGCCGGCCGCCAGGTCGCCGAGCTCAACCGGGCCCGCACCGCCGACCAGTGGAAGGCCGACGAGCGGACCGCGGAGCTGGAGGCCGACCTGGAGGAGTCGCGCGCCCTGCGGGCCCGGCTGGACGCCAAGCTGCGCGCCAAGCGGGTCGAACTCGCCGCCCTCCGCGGCGAGCACGCCGACCTGCTGCGCCGCTACGCCACCGCCGAGACCGAGCGGGCCAGCGCCCTGGAGGGACGCCGCGTCCTCGCCCTGGAGGCCACCGCCGCCACGGCCGGGGACGCCAGGGCGCTCCCGGCCGCCGGGTCGACGCCCACCCCGGAGGCGTACCGCCGCGCCGCCGTGGCCCTGCGCGACCTGCCGCGCAACGCCGCCGCCCAGCGTGCCCGCCGCACCGCAGGGCGGACGGCCGACGCGGCGGAGGAGGACGCGGAGGGGAAGCACCCGGCGGCCGGCGGGACCGAGCAGCACACCCGCAGCGAGGCTCCCGCCCTGACCGCCGCCCCGGCCGCGGGCATCACCGGGACGGCGGGCCCCGCCGGCAGCGGGACCGCGCCCACCGCGCCGCCCGTTCCGGTCGCCGCCGCCGTCGTCCCGTACACCGCCCGTCGGCCCGCCCCGCGTCCCGAGGGGGGCTTCGACTTCTTCGGTACGCAGAAGGCCGCCGCCGCCATCGAGGCGGTGCAGAACACGGACCTCGCCGACGTCGTCGGCGACGAGGTCCTCCAGGCCGCCCGCGTCACGCCCCTCACCCCGGCCCCGCCGCGGACCGCCGGCCAGGTCATCGACCTCACCGCGCACGACGAGACCGAGCAGCTCGACGTGGTTGAGCTGCGCGGAGCCGTCAACTCCTGACGCCGCGACGACGACGGAGGCGCCCGCCTGCCCGGCGGGCGCCTCCGTCGTTCCCGGGGTCCTACCGGGGGCCGGTCACTTGTCGATGTCGCCGACCACGAAGAACAGTGAGCCCAGGATCGCCACCATGTCGGCCACCAGCGTCCCCGGCAGCAGCTCCGCGAGCGCCTGGATGTTGTTGTACGAGGCCGACCGCAGCTTCAGCCGGTACGGGGTCTTCTCGCCCTTCGACACCAGGTAGTAGCCGTTGATGCCGAGCGGGTTCTCGGTCCAGGCGTACGTGTGCCCCTCCGGCGCCTTCAGGACCTTCGGCAGCCGCTGGTTGACCGGCCCCGGCGGAAGCTCGGCCATCCGGTCCAGACAGGCGTCCGCCAGGTCCAGCGCGTTGTGCGTCTGGTCGAGCAGGCACTCGAACCGGGCCAGGCAGTCGCCGTCCTGCCGCACCGCCACCCGCAGGGTGTCCCGCAGCTCCCCGTACGCGAGGTACGGCTCGTCGCGCCGCAGGTCGAAGTCCACGCCCGAGGCACGGGCGACCGGCCCCGACACCCCGTAGGCGTGGACGGTCTCCGGGCTCAGCACACCCACCCCGCGCGTCCGGCCCCGGAAGATCTCGTTGCCGAGGACGAGCCGGTCGTACACGTCCATCCGCGAGCGCACGTCCGCGACGGCCTGCCGCGCCCGCCCGAGCCACCCGGCGGGCAGGTCCTCCTTCAGACCGCCGACCCGGTTGAACATGTAGTGGATCCGGCCGCCCGAGACCTCCTCCATCACCGCCTGAAGCTCCTCGCGCTCCCGGAACGCGTGGAAGACCGGCGTGATCCCGCCCAGCTCCAGCGGGTACGAGCCGAGGAACATGAGGTGGTTGAGTACGCGGTTCAGCTCGGCGAGGAGCGTGCGGGTCCACACCGCCCGCTCCGGGACCTCCATGCCCAGCATCCGCTCGACCGCCATGACGACGCCGAGCTCGTTGGAGAAGGCGGAAAGCCAGTCGTGGCGGTTGGCCAGCATGATGATCTGCCGGTAGTCCCGCGCCTCGAACAGCTTCTCCGCCCCCCGGTGCATGTAGCCGACCACCGGCTCGGCCTCCCGGACGACCTCGCCGTCGAGCACGAGCCGGAGCCGGAGGACACCGTGGGTCGAGGGGTGCTGCGGCCCGATGTTCAGCACCATGTCGGTGCTCTCCGCCGCGCCGCCGATTCCGACCGTCGTCTCCGTCATGCGGCCAGTATCCCCTGCCGCCCCACGCCTCCCCGGCGCCCCCGGGGCCCCTGGCACGGCCCGGCCGGGCCCCTCACCGCCGCACGGCCCGGGACCCGGGCGCCCCCGGCGCACCCGCCCCCTGCCCGCCGCCCGGTACCCCCGGTGCCGCCGGCACCCGCCGGTTCAGCCCTCCCGCGTCCTCGGCATCCGCCGGTTCACCCCTCCCGCGCCGCCGGCACCCGCTGGATCAGCCAGAGGAAGTCACCGAGCCCGCCGGGCGCGGTCAGTTCGGCCGCCTCGCCCGCCGCGGCCAGCGCCCGCACGTATCCCGCCGGATCCGACGACGCCAGGGTCAGCGGCGGCCGCGCGCCGAAGACCCCGAGCCGCCGCAGCGCCTCCCGCTGCGTCACCAGCTCCGGCTCCGGCAGACGGGCCCCGCCGGCGTCCGAGCCGTCCCCGCCCGGCCCCTCCGGGGCACCCGCCCCCGGCGCCGCCCCGCACGCGTCCAGGGCCACGTGCGCCGTCAGATCGCAGCTCCCGTCCGGCACGGGCGGAACCTCGCGGCCCTCCCGGAAGCCGGTCAGCGTGCCGAAGGGCGGCCGGGAGGCGCGTACGTGCGCGTAGTCCACGGCCACCGCCCGGCCCGCCGCCAGGCACGCCACCGCCTCCGCCCAGGCCCGGTCCCGGGGCCGTCCGATCTCCGCGCGCGCCCCCGGCTCCCGCAGCGGCCACCAGCGGGCCAGCCACTCCGCGTCCGGCCCCGTGACCGGCGCGCCCGGCCGCTCCGTACCGTCCGGCGCCACCTCCACGTACCGCGCCACGCCCGCCGCGTCCGTCTCGGCCACGTCCACCGGCACGTTGTCGAGCCACTCGTTCGCGAACAGCAGCCCCCGCACCCCGCGCGGCACCCGGTCCGTCCAGACGATCCGCGGATCGAGGCCCGCGGGCCGGGCCGCCCGCTCGACCGCGTACGCCCGCACCCTGAGCCCCGCCCCGGCCGCCGCCGCGAGCACCCCCGTCACCAGCTCGCCCCGCCCGGCGCCCACGTCCACGAACGCGGGCTCGTCGGTGCCCAGCTCCGCCGCCACCTCGCCGAGCAGCCGCGCCACGGCCGCGGCGTACAGCGGGGAGGCGTGCACGGAGGTGCGGAAGTGCGCCGCGGGCCCCTCGGGGCGCAGATAGAAGCCGCCGGGGCCGTACAGCGCCCGCTCCGCGGCCTCGCGCCAGCCCGCCCATTCCCGCCGTCGACACGTCTCATCCGTCACGGACCCAGTCTCCACCTCGGGGAGTACGGGCTCCGCGCCCAGGATCGGCCCCACGGTTGATCCCCCCACCCGTCCCTCTTCCCTACTCTGGGTGACGTGCAGCGCCTCTACGACTTCCTCCGCAGACACCCGACGGGCGTCGACACCTTCTGGGCCGTCGTCCTGTTCGGGCTGTCGCTGCTGTGGGTGGGTTCGACCTATCCGTCGGTCGACCCGCCCGCCGCCTACGGGGTGGTCGCCGCGCTGTTCTCGCTGGTCGTCGCCCTGCGGCGGCGGGCGCCCGAGAAGATGCTGGTGCTCGCGGTCGTCCTGGGGGTCGCCCAGCTCGCCTTCGGCATCGTGCCGTTCATGGCGGACTTCGCCATGCTCGTCATCATCTACACGGTCGCCGCGCACGACGGGCCCCGCTGGGCCTCCCGCCTCGCCCTCCTCGGCGGCCTCAGCGCCGCGACGCTCTCCCAGCTGCGCTGGCCCGTGGACAACCCCGCCTCGGGAGCCGCGCAGGTCTTCTTCACGGTCATCATGACCGTGCCCTTCGCGCTCGCCTGGGTCCTCGGCGACTCCCTGCGCACCCGCCGCGCCTACTTCGCGCAGCTGGAGGAACGGGCCTTCCGCCTGGAGCAGGAACGCGAGGCCCAGGCCAAGGTCGCCGTCGCCGCCGAACGCGCCCGCATCGCCCGTGAGCTCCACGACGTCGTCGCCCACAACGTCTCCGTGATGGTGGTCCAGGCCGACGGCGCCGCCTACGTGATGGACTCCTCCCCGGAGACCGCCAAGCAGGCCCTGGAGACCATCTCCACCACCGGCCGGCAGGCGCTGGCCGAGATGCGCCGGCTGCTCGGCATCCTGCGCACCGGCGAGCACCAGGAGGCCGGGGAGTACGTGCCGCAGCCGGACGTGCGGCAGATCGAGGACCTGGTGGAGCAGGTCAGGGGCGCCGGGCTCACCGTCGACTTCACCGTCGAGGGCACCCCGCGCCCGCTGCCCAGCGGCGTCGAGCTGACCGCGTACCGGATCGTCCAGGAAGCCCTCACCAACACCCGCAAGCACGGCGGGCCCGACGCCGGAGCCAGCGTCCGCCTCGTCTACTTCGACGACGGCCTCGGCCTGCTCGTCGAGGACGACGGGCGGGGAGCACCGCAGGAGATGTACGAGGACGGGGGCGCCGACGGGCGCGGCCACGGCCTCATCGGCATGCGGGAGCGCGTCGGCATGGTCGGCGGCACCCTGGACGCGGGGCCGCGCCCCGGCGGCGGCTTCCGCATCAGCGCGCTCCTGCCCCTCAAGCCCGCCACCTGACCCCGAACCCCCTCCCCTCTCCCCGAAGGAACCCGTATGTCCATCCGCGTGATGCTCGTCGACGACCAGGTGCTGCTGCGCACCGGTTTCCGCATGGTGCTCGCCGCCCAGCCGGACATGGAGGTCGTGGCGGAGGCGGGCGACGGCGTGGAGGCCCTGGAGGTGCTGCGCTCCACGGCGGTGGACGTCGTCCTGATGGACGTGCGGATGCCGAAGCTGGACGGGGTGGAGGCGACCCGGCGGATCTGCGCGCAGCAGAATCCGCCGAAGGTGCTCATCCTGACCACGTTCGACCTGGACGAGTACGCGTTCTCCGGCCTGAAGGCGGGGGCCAGCGGGTTCATGCTGAAGGACGTGCCGCCGGGCGAGCTGCTCGGCGCGATCCGGTCCGTGCACAGCGGGGACGCGGTCGTGGCGCCCTCGACCACCCGCCGTCTCCTGGACCGGTTCTCGCCGATGCTGCCGTCCTCGGGCCGCGAGCCGCGGCACAAGGAGCTGGAACGGCTCACCGACCGGGAGCGCGAGGTCATGCTGCTGGTCGCCCAGGGCCTGTCGAACGGTGAGATCGCCGCCCGTCTCGTCCTCTCCGAGGCGACGGTCAAGACGCACGTCGGACGGATCCTGACCAAGCTGGGCCTGCGCGACCGCGTGCAGGTCGTCGTCCTGGCGTACGAGACGGGCCTGGTCCGGGCGGGCGGCGGCGCCGCGTAGGGGCCGCCCGCCCCCGGGGGTCAGCGCAGCACGCTCTCCAGGAAGTCGCTCCCGAGGCGGGCGACGACCGACACGTCGAGCTGGTGCAGGACGTACCGGCCGCGCCGCTGCGTGGTGAGCAGACCGGCCTTCTTCATGACCGCGAGGTGACGGGAGACCTCCGGGGCGGAGATGTTGTACGCGTCGGCCAGTTCGCTCGTCGTGTTCGCGCCCCGCGCGAGGCTCCGGCAGAGCCGCATCCGCATGGGGTGGGCGAGGGCCTCCAGCCGCCGGGCGACCGCTTCGACGGAGGCCGCGCCGCCGAGGTCCCGGTCGGCGACCGGGTACTGGACGACGGGCTGCCAGCCCGGCGCGTGCAGGGCGAACAGGTGCGGCCAGCCGAACGCGGTCGGCAGAAACGTCACGGCGGAGCCCTGGGCGCTGGTGCGGCCCTGGACCAGCTTGTCGACGACGATCCGCCGCCCGTGCTCGTCCTCCTCCAGTGTCATCGCGCCGGAGGCGGCGGCCACGGCCTCGGCCAGGCCCTTGCGCCGCAGCAGCTCCGTCTTGTGACGGGCGTCGGCGGCGAGCTGGACCCGGACGCGCCGCCAGGTGTCGGCGAAGAAGGCCTCGTCGCAGTCCTCCAGGAGCCGCCGCAGCCACGCGCGCGTGCCGGTGGGATCGGCCAGCATCCGCTCCACGAAGGCGGCCTGCCGGGGGCCGCGTGCCGCGCCCAGCTCCAGGGCGCGGCGGCGCATCCGCTCGTCGACCAGCGGGGAGGGCGCGCCGTGCCGGTACCGGCTGTTGCAGGAGATCTCCAGGGCGGCGCCGACGTACTGCTCGTCGTCCACGCGGTCGAGGTCGTCCAGCTCCTCGGCGAGGGTCTCCCGGGGGAGCGGTGGCAGCAGCAGGTCGGAGCGGGTGGTGTGCCACATGAAGTCGGCCTCGTGCAGCCGGTCCGCGAGCTCCGGCTTCAGCGCGGCCGCCGTGGTCGTGGTCCAGGCGTGCAGCCGGGGGTGGTGCGCCGGCTCGGCCAGCGCGTGCAGGGCGGCGCCCAGTTCGGCCAGCGGCGAGGGGCAGAAGGTGATCCGCTCGTGCGGCAGTCCGGTGATGTCGATGGTCACGCTCACCGGACCATGGTGGGGGCTGGGGCGGGGGCCGTGTCCCGCCGTTTGACGAGGGCCGTCAATCGGCGGGCCGGGGGCGCGGGGCGGCGCGCACGGTGAGGTCATGAACGCGCTGCACCAGTACCTCTTCGACACCTACCGCGCCGCCCGCCTCGGTGAGCCGGTGCCGCCCGCCCCCGGCACGTACGACGTGGCCCTGTTCCGGGCCGCCGTGGACCGCCGCCGTTTCGAACGGGTAGTGGCCGGCCGCCCGGCCCGGGGCCGCCTCCGGCGACGCGTGGCGGCGGCCCTGCGCCGCCGGGACGGCTCGGGCGCCCGCTGACGGCCGGGCGGCCGGTGGGTGCTCCGGGGGGCCCGCCGACGGCCGGGCGCTTCCCGCACCCGCCGCCGCTCCCGGTTCCCCCGGACCCGTCCGTCGCCGGCTCAGGCCCGGACGCGCGTCAGGAAGTCCCGTACCGCCACCCGGACGTCCTGGGCCGTCCACTCCAGGCCCGGGCCCGCCACCGTCAGTTCCGTGAGGGCGACGCCGGGCGGCCCGCCGGCGCCGGGGGTGAACCAGCGGCGGAACAGGGCCGTGCCCGTGGCCTCGGTCTGGGCGAGGGAGGCCGCCGTGAGGACGTCCGGGTCGTACGGCAGCCACACCTGGAACTGGTGGGTGTGCGGCTCCCGCGGGTGCACCCGGAACCAGCCGGTGCCCGCCTCCGTCAGCGCCTCCCGCACCGCTTCCGCCACCACGCGCGCGTGCGCCACGTACGCGGGCAGCCGGGGCAGCTCGGTCTCCAGGCCCCGGAGCGCGGCCAGGGCGACCGGGTACTGCTGGAAGAGGAGGCCTCCGTACCGGTGCCGCCAGACCCGGGCCTCCTCCACGAGGTCCTCCGGCCCGGCGAGCGCGGCCCCGGACAGGCCGCCGAGGGACTTGTAGAACGAGACGTAGACGCTGTCGGCGAGGCCCGCGATCTCGTCGAGCCCGCGGCCCAGACGCGCGGGGCACTCCCACAGCCGGGCGCCGTCGAAGTGGACCACCGCGTCCCGTTCGCGGGCGGCCGCCACCACGTCCGTGAGCTCCTCCCAGGTGGGCAGGGCGAAGCCCGCCTCGCGCAGCGGCAGCTCCAGCATCAGCGTCCCGAAGGGCTCGGGGTGGTCCCGGACCTCCTGCGCCGTGGGCAGCCGGGGCGCGTCCGTGGGGTGGACGGTGCGGAGCCCGGCGACCGTGCCCAGGGCGTCGTCCTCGTGGACCTCGGGGTGGGCCAGCGGGTGCAGGGCCACCACGGGGCTGCCGGTCCGCCCGGCCCAGCAGCGCAGCGCCACCTGCTGCGCCATGGTCCCGGTCGGGAAGAAGACGGCGGCGGGGTGGCCGAGCGCGGTGGCCACCCGCCGTTCCAGGACCTCCACCACCCCGTCGCCGTACGTGTCGACCACGGTGCCTCCGTGGGCGGAGGCGTCCGTCCAGTCGGCGAGCTCGCGCAGACGCTCCGCCAGGGTGGCGTCGGTCGGGGCCTCCCACAGTTTGCGCCGGGCCCCGCCCCACACCTTCGCCCGGTACAGCCGGGCCGTCTCCTCGTCGAACTCCGCCAGGCCGTCCGGGTCCCCCGGGTGCCCGACGGCGACCGCGGCTCCCGAGCCCACCGCCCCGTCCCCGCTCCCCGGGCCCTCCGCGCCGTCCCCGGCCCTCGTGTCGTCCATGCCCTCTCCCCTCACGTCCATGGGCCGATCATCACACCGTCACCGGCGCCCTGTGGACAGCCACGGAGCGCTGGGAAACGCTGGCGTAGCATGACCAGAAATCGTCCGGTACCCGCCGAGGACTGGAACGGAAGGCCGTCCCCACCGTGAACGCACCAGCAGCGCCAGAGGCCCGAGTCGAGGACCGACCGGCCCGGCTCACCGTCGGAGTCGTCGGCGCGGGCCGTGTGGGCCCCGCCCTCGCCGCCTCGCTCCGGCTCGCCGGGCACCGGCCCGTCGCCGTCTCCGCGGTCTCCGACGCCTCCCGGCGGCGGGCCGCCGAGCTCCTGCCCGAGATCCCCGTCGTCGAGCCCGCCCAGGTCCTCGCCCGCGCCGACCTGGTCCTCCTGACCGTGCCGGACGACGCCCTGCCGGGCCTGGTCGAGGGCCTCGCCGAGACCGGCGCCGTACGGCCCGGGCAGCTGATCGTGCACACCTCCGGGCGGTACGGGGTCGGGGTCCTGGACCCGGCGCGCCGGGCGGGCGCCCTGCCGCTGGCCCTGCACCCCGCCATGACCTTCACCGGCACGGCGGTGGACGTGCAGCGGCTCGCCGGCTGCTCCTTCGGGGTGACCGCGCCCGAGGAGCTGCGGCTGGCCGCCGAGGCGCTGGTGATCGAGATGGGCGGCGAGCCCGAGTGGATCGCCGAGCAGGCCCGCCCGCTCTACCACGCGGCCCTCGCGCTCGGCGCGAACCACCTGGTCACCCTGGTGGCCCAGTCGATGGAGCTGCTGCGCAAGGCGGGTGTCGCCGCGCCCGACCGGATGCTCGGACCCCTCCTCGGTGCCGCCCTGGACAACGCGCTGCGGTCCGGCGACGCCGCCCTCACCGGTCCGGTGGCCCGCGGGGACGCCGGCACGGTCGCCGCCCATGTGGCCGAGCTGCGCAAGCACGCCCCGGGCACCGTCGCCGGTTATCTGGCGATGGCCCGGACGACCGCCGACCGGGCCCTCGCCCACGGCCTGCTCAAGCCGGAACTGGCCGAGGACCTCCTGGGCGTCCTCGCCGAACCGTCCCCCGCCGCGCCCCGGCCCGGCGCCGCGGCCGCCCCCGGCGACCCCGGCACGCCCCGGACCTCCGAGGCACCCGGCCCGGAGGCCGGCCCCGACCCCGAGAGCCCCGCCCCCGACGGCGAGCCCCACCCCGACCGCCCCGGCCCCGACGGCGGACCCGGCGGCGACGGGCCGCGAGGAGACGACCGATGAACCTGTTCGCCCGCGACCGCTCCGCGGACGCCCGGCCCGTCCGCCACGAGCCGGCCGAGCTGGTCCCCACGGTCGAGGAGCTGAAGGACGCCGCCGCGCGCTGGGCGACCCCCGGCCGCACGGCCGTCGTCATGACCATGGGCGCCCTGCACGAGGGCCACGCCACCCTGATCCGCACCGCCCGCGAGCGCGTCGGCGACAAGGGCTTCGTCGTGGTCACCGTCTTCGTCAACCCGCTCCAGTTCGGCGCCGGCGAGGACCTCGACCGGTACCCCCGCACGCTCGACGCCGATCTGGAGATCGCCTTCGACGCCGGCGCCGGTGTCGTCTTCGCGCCGTCCGTGGACGAGGTCTACCCGGGCGGCGAGCCCCAGGTCCGGATCACCGCCGGACCGATGGGCGAGCGCCTCGAGGGCGCCTCCCGGCCCGGCCACTTCGACGGGATGCTCACCGTCGTCGCCAAACTGCTCCACCTCACCTCGCCCGACCTGGCCCTCTTCGGGCAGAAGGACGCCCAGCAGCTGGCGCTGATCCGCCGGATGGTCCGCGACCTGAACTTCCCGGTCGAGATCGTCGGCGTGCCGACGGTCCGGGAGGCCGACGGCCTCGCCCTGTCCAGCCGCAACCGTTACCTGTCGGCCGGGGAGCGCCGTACCGCGCTCGCCCTGTCCCGCGCCCTGTTCGCCGCGCGGGACCGGCTCGCCGCCCAGGAGGCGCTGCGCGCGCGGGCCACCTCGCTGCCCGGTGACCGGGCGCGGGCCGAGACCCGGGCCGAGGCGCTGTCCCGGCTCGGGGAGGCCCGGGCCGCCGCCGACGCGCACGCCGTCGCCCAGGCGGCCGAGGGAGGCGGGGGCGCCGACGCCGTACGGGCCGCCGCGCGGGCCGTCCTGGACGACGCCGCCCAGGCCGATCCGCCGCTCGTCCTGGACTACCTGGCCCTGGTCGACCCGGCCGACTTCACCGAGGTGCCCGGGGACCACGACGGAGAGGCGATCCTCGCGGTCGCCGCGCGCGTGGGGAGCACCCGGCTGATCGACAACATCCCGCTGACCTTCGGAGCGGTCCGGGGAAAGGACGCCGACAAGTGACCGGAATACGGCTGCACGCCCCCGCGCCGGGCTGGGCCATCGACGCCGACGTGGTGGTGGTCGGCTCCGGAGTCGCCGGCCTGACCGCCGCCCTGCGCTGCACCGCCGCCGGGCTCCGTACGGTCGTCGTCACCAAGGCCAACCTGGACGACGGCTCCACCCGCTGGGCACAGGGCGGCATCGCCGCCGCGCTGGGCGAGGGCGACACCCCCGCACAGCACCGGGACGACACCCTGGTCGCGGGCGCCGGGCTGTGCGACGAGGAGGCGGTACGGCTCCTGGTCACCGAGGGCCCCGACGCCGTGCGCCGCCTCATCGAGACCGGCGCCGACTTCGACCGGACCGCGGGCGGCGAGATCGCCCTGACCCGGGAGGGCGGCCACCACCGCCGCCGCATCGCGCACGCGGGCGGGGACGCGACCGGCGCGGAGATCTCCCGGGCCCTGGTGGAGGCGATACGCGACCGGGGCGTGCGGTTCATCGAGCACGCCCTCGTCCTGGACCTCCTCACCGACGCGGACGGCCGGACGGCCGGCGTCACCCTGCACGTGATGGGCGAGGGGCAGCACGACGGCGTCGGCGCCGTCCACGCCCCGGCCGTGGTCCTCGCCACCGGCGGCATGGGCCAGGTCTTCTCCGCCACCACCAACCCCGGTGTCTCGACCGGCGACGGCGTGGCACTGGCCCTGCGGGCGGGGGCGGAGGTCTCCGACCTCGAGTTCGTCCAGTTCCACCCGACGGTCCTCTTCCTCGGCGCCGGCTCCGAGGGCCAGCAGCCGCTGGTCTCCGAGGCGGTACGGGGGGAGGGCGCCCATCTCGTCGACGCCGACGGGGTCCGCTTCATGCTCGGGCAGCACGAGCTGGCCGAGCTGGCCCCCCGGGACATCGTCGCCAAGGCGATCACCCGCCGGATGCTGGAGCGGGGCGCCGACCACATGTACCTGGACGCGCGCCACTTCGGCGCCGCCATGTGGGCCGAGCGCTTCCCCACCATCCTGGCGGCCTGCCGGGCCCACGGCATCGACCCGGTCACCGAGCCGATCCCCGTCGCCCCGGCCGCGCACTACGCGTCCGGCGGCGTCCGCACCGACCTGTCCGGCCGGACCACCGTGCCCGGCCTGTACGCGTGCGGTGAGGTCGCCTGCACCGGCGTCCACGGCGCCAACCGGCTCGCGTCGAACTCGCTCCTGGAGGGCCTGGTCTTCGCCGAGCGGATCGCCGAGGACATCGCGGCCCGCGCCCCCCGCGCGGCCGGCGCCCCCGTGCCGCACCCGGCCCCGGTGACCCTGCCGCTGCCGGTGGCCGGCGCCCGCACCCGTATCCAGCGGGTCATGACGGCCGGCGCCGGGGTGCTGCGGTCCGCGGAGAGCCTGCGGGAGGCCGCCGAGGCGCTGGACGCGCTCCACGAGGACGCCCTCGCGGGCGGCACCGACGACTCCAAGGCGGCCGCGCCCGGCGTGGAGGCCTGGGAGACCACCAACCTGCTGTGCGTGGCCCGGGTCCTCGTCGCCGCGGCCCGGCGCCGTGAGGAGACCCGGGGCTGTCACTGGCGCGAGGACCACCCCGAGCGGGACGACGCGGCCTGGCGCCGTCATCTCGTCGTACGCCTCACGCCGGAACGGGCCCTCGACGTCCGGACGACCGGCACGCATGACTTTCCCCCCACCGCCGACGCCCCCAGGGAGCAGTAAGTGAGCACGCCCGAGGAAAGCCGTCCCGAACCCGTGGACGTCCCTCTCATCCAGATCAGCGCCCCCTCGGCCGCGACCGCCGGGGAGTCCGGCGGCTGCGGCGACGGCTGCGGCTGCGGCGGCGAGGAGGAGTTCGAGTGCGGGCTCGACCCCGACCTCGCCCAGCTGCTCGCGGACGCCGGTCTCGACCCCGTCCAGGTCGAGGACATCGCCCACCTGGCGATCGCCGAGGACCTGGACGGCGGCGTGGACGTGACCACCGTGGCGACCGTCCCCGAGGACGCCGTCGCCACCGCCGACTTCACGGCCCGCGAGGCCGGTGTCGTGGC
>NZ_JAPSIW010000539.1 GCF_031178505.1 Streptomyces sp.
AGGACATCGCCCACCTGGCGATCGCCGAGGACCTGGACGGCGGCGTGGACGTGACCACCGTGGCGACCGTCCCCGAGGACGCCGTCGCCACCGCCGACTTCACGGCCCGCGAGGCCGGTGTCGTGGCTGGCCTGCGGGTCGCCGAGGCGGTCCTGTCGATCGTCTGCACGGACGAGTTCGAGGTCGAGCGGCACGTCGAGGACGGCGAGCGCGTCCGGGCCGGGGACAAGCTCCTCAGCGTCACCGCCCGCACCCGCGACCTGCTCACCGGCGAGCGCAGCGCCCTGAACATCCTGTGCCGTCTCTCCGGCATCGCCACCGCCACGCGCGCGTGGGCCGACGCCCTGGAGGGCACGAAGGCCAGGGTCCGCGACACCCGCAAGACGACGCCGGGCCTGCGCGCTCTGGAGAAGTACGCGGTCCGCTGCGGCGGCGGCGTCAACCACCGCATGTCGCTGTCCGACGCCGCCCTGGTGAAGGACAACCACGTGGTGGCGGCCGGCGGGGTCGCCGAGGCCTTCAAGGCCGTGCGGGAGCGGTTCCCGGAGGTGCCGATCGAGGTCGAGGTCGACACCCTGCACCAGGTCCGCGAGGTCCTGGACGCCGGCGCCGACCTGATCCTCCTGGACAACTTCACCCCGGACGAGACCGAGGAGGCCGTGGCGATCGTGGCGGGCCGCGCCGTCCTGGAGTCCTCGGGCCGGCTGACCCTGGAGAACGCGGCGGCGTACGCGGCGACGGGCGTCGACTACCTGGCGGTCGGCGGCCTCACCCACTCCTCCCCGATCCTCGACATCGGCCTGGACCTGCGCGAGGTGCGGGCCTGATGCTGCTCACCATCGACGTCGGCAACACCCACACGGTGCTCGGTCTCTTCGACGGCGAGGAGATCGTCGAGCACTGGCGCATCTCCACGGACCCGCGCAGGACCGCCGACGAGATGGCGGTCCTGCTCCAGGGCCTCATGGGCATGCACCCGCTGCTCGGCGTCGAGCTGAGCGACGGCATCGAGGGCATCGCGATCTGCGCGACGGTCCCCTCGGTGCTGCACGAGCTGCGCGAGGTGACCCGCCGGTACTACGGGGACGTGCCGGCGGTCCTGGTGGAGCCGGGCGTGCGGACCGGCGTCCCGATCCTCATGGACAACCCCAAGGAGGTCGGCGCGGACCGCATCGTCAACGCGGTCGCGGCGGTCGAGCTGTACGGCGGTCCGGCGATCGTCGTGGACTTCGGCACCGCGACGACCTTCGACGCGGTCAGCCCGCGCGGCGAGTACGCGGGGGGCGCGATCGCGCCCGGCATCGAGATCTCGATGGAGGCGCTGGGCGTCCGGGGCGCGCAGCTCCGCAAGATCGAGCTGGTGCGCCCGCGCAGCGTGATCGGCAAGAACACGGTCGAGGCGATGCAGTCCGGCATCGTCTTCGGGTACGCCGGCCAGGTCGACGGCGTCGTGGCGCGCATGAAGCGCGAACTGGTGGGCCCCAAGGGTGACCCGTCCACCGTCAGGGTGATCGCGACGGGCGGCCTGGCCCCGATGGTCCTCGCCGACTCGAAGGAGATCGACGAGCACGAGCCGTGGCTGACCCTGATCGGCCTCCGTCTGGTGTACGAGCGCAACGTCTCCCGCATGTGACGGCCGGGGCCGGGCGGGCCCCCGATCCCCGGTGCCCGCCCGGCCTCCCACCGACGCGCCGCGATGATCGCTAAGCGAAATTTGTCCGATTAGCGCGTATCGTCGGTCCATGCCCACGCCATACGGATCCCGCGGCGGCATGGCGTTCAGCGCGGACGAGCTGCGTGTGCTCCGACGCGCCCTTGCCATCGCCCTCCACCCCGCCCCCCTCCAGGCCGAGGACGTGCAGGACTGCCTGCGCCTGGCCGAAGCCGTGGACGAGGCCGTGCGCGAGGCCGGACGGCTGCGCGCCTTCCTCCTCGCGGACCTGGCCCGCTACCGGGAGGCCCTGCCCGGCTCGCTCCCCGGCTACCTGGAGCTCCTCCAGGACGCGCTGGCCGCCGGGTACGAGCCCGGGGCCGACGACCTCGCCGCCCTGCGGGCCCTGCGCGGCAACCCCGCGGCCGCCGCGCTGCTCACCCGCTGCCAGGTCCTCGCCGAGCGCTCCGTCCGCGCCCGCCTGGCCCGCGTCGCGCAGGCCACGGGCCCCACGGCCGCCCTCGCCGGCCCGGCGCCCGTGGCGGTGCCGTACGGCTCCGTCCCGCGCGCCCGGCTCCTCGCGCTCCCCGGCGGGCGCGCGGCCGAGGAGCCCCGGCCGAAGCCGCCGCCCTCGCCCGCCCCCGGCGAGCGCCCGGTGCCCAAGCCCTCCGAGGTGTTCCCGCCACGCCGGAGGCCCGTACCCCCGCCCCCGTCCGAGGAACGGGCGGCCGGGTAGCTAGTCTGAACGCCATGGACTACGTATCCGCGCTCCTGCCCCCCATCGTGATGGCCGCGTTCTTCATCGGTCTCGTCGTCACGATCGTCAAGAGCCAGGGCGGCCCCAACAAGGCCAAGGAGGACGCGGTCGTCGACGCCGCGCTCGCCCGCGCCGAGGCCGCCCGCCAGGCGAACGGCACCGCCTCCTCGTAGCGCCGCCGTGCCCCAGGGCGTACGACCGGTTTCGGTCGTACGCCCTTTTTGTTGCTTTTCTCCGGTCAATGAGCCGCCACTCCGGAAACTCCCACTAGGGTGATCCTGTGCCCCGCCCCTTGGGAGAACTCGAAGACGCGGTGATGACGCGCATCTGGCAATGGAACCGGCCGGTGACCGTCCGGGAAGTCCTGGAAGACCTCCAGCGGGAACGTTCCATCGCCTACACCACCGTCATGACGGTGATGGACAATCTCCATCAGAAGGGCTGGGTGCGCCGGGAAGTCGAAGGCCGTGCCTATCGATATACGGCGGTCTCCACCCGCGCCGCTTACTCGGCCGCACTGATGAACGAGGCGTGGGCCCGCAGCGACAACCCGGCCGCCGCCCTCGTCGCCTTCTTCGGGATGATGTCCCCCGAGCAGCGAGAAGCCCTCAACGACGCCTTCCGTATCGTCCAGGGCGACAACCCGCCGCCCGCCGCGCCGGAGGAGGGCGGCGAAGGGACGGAAGGCCGGGAGCGATAGCGTCCCCCCATGTCGACGTCCGCTTCCCCGGCCCCTTCGCCTTCTCCTTCCGAACGCCCCGCGTCCGCCCCGGGCCCTTCCGCGAAAGCCGTCACCGTACGCCGGGCCCGCACCACCGATGTCGCCGCCGTGCGGCGCCTCGTCGATCCGTACGTGCGCCGGGGCATCCTGCTCGACAAGGCGACGGTGACGCTTTACGAGGACATCCAGGAGTTCTGGGTCGCGGAACGCGACGACGACGCCACCGTGGTCGGCTGCGGCGCCCTGCACGTGATGTGGGAAGACCTCGCGGAAGTGCGTACTCTCGCCGTGGATCCCGACTTCAAGGGCGCCGGCGTGGGTCATCAGGTGCTCGACAAGTTGTTGCACACCGCCCGGTGGCTCGGGGTGCGGCGGGTATTCTGCCTGACCTTCGAAGTCGACTTCTTCGCCAAGCACGGCTTCGTCGAGATCGGGGAGACACCGGTGGACGGAGATGTCTACAGTGAGCTCCTCCGTTCCTATGACGAGGGTGTCGCCGAGTTCCTCGGTCTCGAACGAGTGAAGCCGAACACCTTGGGCAACAGCCGGATGCTTCTGCACCTGTGATCGCGAACCCGCTCAAGGCGGGCTCAAGGCACTCCCGGCAAGCGGAGCTCTCCCGGGGATCAAGCCGGACCGGAACCCTATGTCCGAATCGCGCACGTTTCCCGCGCTGCCGGGGTTCTGAACCTCTCCCAGGGGTTTGTGTTTTTCCGGGAAAAGCGGTTTCCTTTCCGCGTACTGCATTTTCGATGAAAGGAAATCCGGTGGCACAGAAGGTTCAGGTCCTTCTTGTCGACGACCTCGACGGCGTCGAGGCGGACGAGACCGTGACGTTCGCGCTGGACGGCAAGACCTACGAGATCGACCTCACCACCGCCAACGCGGAGAAGCTCCGTGGCCTGCTCGAGCCGTACACCAAGAGCGGTCGCCGCACCGGTGGCCGCGCCACCGGCGGGCGCGGCAAGGGCCGCACCGTCGCGGCGGGCAACCCCGACACCGCGAAGATCCGCGCCTGGGCCAAGGAGCAGGGGCTGAACATCAACGATCGCGGCCGCGTGCCCGCCGAGATCAAGGCGGCCTACGAGGACGCGAACCGCTGAGGGAAGAGCTGCTGAGCCGCCGGTCTCCGGGCCCGGGCACTCAGCAGCCGCACCCGGTGGCACTCCGCCGCGGCGGCGGCCACGAGACGCACCAGACAGGGGGCGCCCTCATCGCCCCAGGGGGCGGACCGCAGCGCCGGCAGCGAGGATTCCACCCCGCGGCCCGGCAGCGGGGCCCGCAGCCACACGGTGGCGCCCGGCGCGCCGGGGCCGCCCCACCCCGGGGGAGGGGGCGCGGTCATCCGGCCGCCGGCGCCCAGGGCGGCGAGATCCAGCGCGATGCCGCCCCACTCCAGCCAGTCGAGCAGTCCCGGAAGCTCCTCCGCGCTTCCCGCGGCCACCAGTAGCCGCATCCGCCGGCCCGCCAGGGCCACCGGACCGGTCGCCGCGCCCACCCGGCGCAGCACGGCCCGGCCGGCCGCGGCCGGCAGTTCCAGGACGTCGAAGCGGAGCCCCGTGACGAGCCGCACGGGCGGCCCCGGCTCCGCCGCCCAGCCGAGCTCCCGCTCGTACCACCGGGCGGGATCGGCGTCGAGCGGCGGGCGCGGGGAGGGGACGGTGAAGGCCATGCCCGGGCAACGGGCGGGCGGCCCCCTCGGTTACGCCCGCCGGACCTCCGGAAGTCCCCGCAGGGGACCTCGGGAACTCCCCGGAAGCCTTCCGGGGACCACCGGGAGTTCACCCCCGGACGCGCACCGTGTCCGGGATGGGGCGTACGGGTGCATTCGT
>NZ_JAPSIW010000045.1 GCF_031178505.1 Streptomyces sp.
GCAGACCTGGGTGCTGCGCAGCGCGGGGCGGACGGTCCTGGTCGACACGGGGGTGGGCGACGGGCGGGAGCGGCCGGGCTCGCCGCAGTTCCACCACTGGCGGGGCGACCTGCCGGGTCTGCTGGAACGGGCCGGAGTCGGCCCGGAGGACGTGGACGTCGTCGTCAACACCCACCTCCACGCCGACCACGTCGGCTGGAACACGCGGGCGGCGGACGACGGGGAGTGGGTGCCGGCCTTCCCGCGCGCCCAGTACCTGCTGCCGGCGGCCGACGACGCCCACTTCGGCCCGGGCAACGCCTACGGCGGCGGGCTGCGCGTGGACGACCGGTACGTGTACGAGGACAGCGTCGCGCCCGTCCACCGCGCCGGGCAGGCGGTGCTGTGGGACGGCGTCCACCGCATCGACGAGCACCTCACCCTGGAGTCCGCGCCCGGCCACACACCCGGTTCGGCCGTGCTGCGGCTGGCGTCGGGCGGGGAGCGGGCGGTCTTCGTCGGGGACCTGCTGCACAGCCCCGTGCAGATCCTCGATCCGGCCCGGAACAGCTGCTTCTGCCTGGACGCGGGGCGGGCGGCCGCGAGCCGCCGCCGCGTCCTGGAACGGGCGGCGGACGAAAGGGAACTGGTGGTGCCGGCGCACTTCGGCGGGACGGGCGTGGCCGAGGTGCGCCGGGAGGGGGGCGCCTTCACCGTGACGGCCGGGCGCCCGTGAGCGCCCGGCCGTCAGGGGTGAGGGGCCGTCAGGTGGTGGTGACGGGGGAGGACGGCCGCGAGGCCTCCTCCTCGCCCGGGTCCCCGCCGGTGGCGGACCCGTCCCGGGGCGCGGGAACCGCGGGCAGGCCGCCGCCCTCCTGGGTCTTCCCGGCCTCCGGGGCGGCCTTCCGGAGCTCCGGCCGGCCGCCGCCGTCCACCGTCTTCCCGGCCTCGGGGACGGCCTTGACCTCCGGCTCCTCCTCGCCGAGGGCGGTGCGCAGCCGCAGGGTGTAGCCGACGGCGGCGAGGACGCCGATCCCGAAGGTCGCGGCCCACAGGACGCCGGGACCGGGCCCGTCGACGATCGCGCCGGCCCCGATCGGGGCGACGAACCCGGCGACCGCCCACGACATGCCCATCACGCCCTGGTAGCGGCCCCGGGCGTGCTCGGGGGCGAGGCGGGCGGTGGCGGCGGCGTTGGTCGGGACGTGGACCATCTCGCCGATCGTCCACACGATCACGGTCGCGGCGAACGCGACCGACGAGCCGGCCAGCGCCGTGGCCCCCGTACCGAAGGCGAAGAGGAGCGAGGACAGGGTCAGCAGGACCACCGGCGAACGCTTGTCGGTCAGCTTGTTGACGAACAGCTGGAAGCCGACGATCACGATGCCGTTGACGGCGATGACGACACCGTACGAGGACGGCGAGAGGCCCTGCTCGGCCATGGTCAGCGGCAGGCCGATCCAGGGCGCGGTGAAGACCAGGCAGACGAGCAGGTTCAGCAGGACCAGGGTCCGGAACGGCGCGTCGCGCAGCACGGTCAGCATGGAGACCTTGGGCTCGGCCACCTTCTCGCCCCGGTGGTCGACCGCGGCCTCGGGCCGGGTCTCGGGCAGGCGCAGGAAGACGATCACGGCGCACAGGACGGTGGCGACCGCGTCCACGACGAACAGGGTGCGGTACCCGAGGAAGGCCGCGGCACCACCGCCGATGGAGGCGATGGCGAAGCCCAGGTTCAGGGCCCAGTAGTTGAGGGCGTACGCCCGGCGCACGTCGTGGGCGGGCACCATGTCCGCGATGGTGGCGTTGATCGACGGCCGGACCGCCTGCATGGCGACGCCCATGACGAGGACGACGGCCGCGATGCCCCAGGCGCTGGTGACGACGGCCAGCGCGGCGGCGGAGGCCGCGGCCAGCAGGTGCATCGTCACCATGGTGGGCCGCCGGCCCCAGCGGTCGGTGAGCGCGCCGCCGAGCGGTGAACCGGCGACGCCGCCGAGGCCGTGGAGGGCGACGACGAGACCGGCGAACCATGCGGAGTGCCCGAGCTCGACGGTCAGGTAGAGGGAGAGGAAGGTCAGGACGAACGCACCGGTCCGGTTGACCAGGGTCGACAGCCAGAGCCACCAGAAGCCCGGGGGCAGCCCCGAGACCGTCGCGCGGGCCGATCGTCTGAGTGACGCGATGGACATATGTGATGGCCCCCTGCGGTGTGTAAGTCCCTCTGCTGCCCTTCGTAACTTACGCATCTCACCGGGCGGACGCCAGCGAATTGACGACGCGCGTCAAGCGTCGGCCGTCTATTAGGCTCGACCGCATGGCCGACGCACCGTACAAGCTGATCCTCCTCCGCCACGGCGAGAGCGAGTGGAACGAGAAGAACCTGTTCACCGGCTGGGTGGACGTGAACCTCACCCCGAAGGGCGAGAAGGAGGCGACGCGCGGCGGCGAGCTGCTCAAGGACGCCGGCCTGCTGCCCGACGTCCTGCACACCTCCCTCCAGAAGCGCGCCATCCGCACCGCGCAGCTCGCGCTCGAGGCCGCGGACCGCCACTGGATCCCGGTCCACCGCTCCTGGCGCCTGAACGAGCGCCACTACGGCGCCCTGCAGGGCAAGGACAAGGCCCAGACGCTCGCCGAGTTCGGCGAGGAGCAGTTCATGCTGTGGCGCCGCTCGTACGACACCCCGCCGCCGCCGCTCTCGGACGACAGCGAGTACTCCCAGGCCCACGACGCCCGCTACCTGACGATCCCGCCGGAGCTGCGCCCGAACACCGAGTGCCTCAAGGACGTCGTCCAGCGGATGCTCCCCTACTGGTACGACGGCATCGTCCCGGACCTCCTCGCCGGCCGCACGGTCCTCGTCGCCGCCCACGGCAACAGCCTGCGCGCCCTGGTGAAGCACCTGGACGGCATCTCGGACGCCGACATCGCGGGCCTCAACATCCCCACCGGCATCCCGCTGGCCTACGAGCTCGACGAGAACTTCAAGCCCCTCACCCCGGGCGGCACCTACCTCGACCCGGACGCGGCGGCGGCCGCGATCGAGGCGGTCAAGAACCAGGGCAAGAAGAAGTGACCGCGTAAGCACCCACGAGCGAGCCCCCTGCTTGCGGTTTCCCCGCCGGCAGGGGGCTTTCCCGTGCCCCGGGCTGCGGAAAAGAGCCGCGGCGTGCCGCCTGCCCGTGCTGTGCTGGGGAGGTGGAAGCCATCATCGCCAGTGCCATCGCCGTCCTGGGCACCCTCATCGGTTCGGGCATCACCCTGGGGGTGCAGCGGCGCACGGCCGAACGAGGACATCAGTTCACGCGGGAGGAACGGCTGCGGCAGGAACGCCTGGACGCGTACGCGGCCTACGCGGCGGCCCTCATCGACTACCGCCGCTGCTTGGTGCACCTCTGGTTCTGCCGGCACGAGCAGCCTCCCCCGGAGGCTCCCGAGGCGGTGCGGATGCGGGCGTACGACCTCCGCTCCAGGGCGCAGGAGGCCCTGTTCCGTACGCAGATGCTCACCGGCGACGAGGAACTCGGCCGCATCGGGGAGGGCTTGCTCGCGGAGATCACGGAGGTGCCCAAGGCGGAGTCGCCGGAGGAGTTCGAGAGGCGCAGAGCACGTACGAGGGACGGCATCGCCCACCTCGTCAGGACGGCCAGGCAGTACCTGTGAGTGAACCGTCCTCATGAACGGGTCCGCCTCCGCGGCGGTGGTCCCGGCCGGCCCGCCTCCGGTGCGACTCTCTCCTCACGCCCCCTGAACCTCCGTCACGGCACCGGGGACCAGGTGGAGTTCGTACGGGGTCCAGCACTCCGACATCTCCGTGCCGACCGGGGCACCGCACGGGCAGGCGCGGTTGGGGCCGCGGTTGCCCGGGAGGCCGCAGCAGCCGGATTCGCCGGTGGGGTGGGGGACGAGGGACGGCATGTCCTCGGGGTGGAGCAGCAGGGTGTCGCGGGGGCCGCCGGCGACCAGTTCGACGCCGTCCTCGACGATCGAGGGGCCGCCGGGGTAGGCCGGGACGCAGTCGTCCTGGTCCTCGGCCGGCACGAACGGCGCGCCCGTCGGGTCCGGGTCGACCGCGTAGTGGCCGCGCGGCACCGTGCTCGGGGCCCGGCGCACGCCGTCCACCGGCAGGCCGTCGTACGAGGGGCGTTCCGGTACGGCGGGGAGCGGGGACAGCGGGCCCGTCAGGCGGAGGCCGCAGGCGGCGCAGTGGAGGATCGTCATCGACCGCGTTTCTACCGGGCGGTCCCCGGGACGGCAACGCGGTAAATCGGATGCTCCGGCCGGTGGCGATCACTACCGTCCGCGACATGATCACGTCACCGTCGCCCCGGATCGAGAAGATCACCCTCGCCAACGTGGACGCCGCGCTCGCGCTCCGCGTCCACCCCCACCAGGAGAAGGCCGTCGCCGCCGTCGAACGCTCCCTCGCCGAGGCGTACGCCGCCGGGGACGCCGCCTGGCCGAGGCTGATCCGGGACGGTGACCGGACCGTCGGCTTCCTGATGGTCTTCCTCGACCTCCCCTGGAATCCGGACGCCGACCCCACCGACCGCCGCAGCGGCCTCTGGCGGCTGAACATCGCCGCCGACGCGCAGGGCAAGGGGTACGGGCGCTTCGCCGTGGAGGCCGTACGGGACGAACTCCGGCGCCGCGGCGCGTCCCGGATGTACGTCACCTGGGAGCCCGGCGACGACGGGCCCGGCGCCTTCTACGAACGGCTCGGCTTCCGCCCCACGGGCGAGGTCAGCGGCCGGCAGACCGTCGGCGTCCTGGAGCTGTGACGACACGACGGCCCCGCCGGGAAGCCGCCGGCGGGGCGGAGGCCCGACAGGGCGCCCCCGCCCCCTCCCGGCGCGCCGTCAGCCGGAGCAGCCCCCGCACTGGCACGGGCCGCCCGACTGGCAGCCGCAGCCGCAGCCCGAACCGCACCCGCAGGCGCCGAGCACGGGCAGCGGAACCGACCCCTGCGGGGCCTGCGCCGAGGAGTCGGTCGTGATCGGGGAATCGGCCATGGGGTCCCTCCCTCGCGAGACGCGGATCGTCTCTCCCCCCATTGCATGCCCACCCGCACCGGCGCATCAACGGCGCACGGGAGCCCCGCGCTCCTACGCGCCCTCCACCGGGGTGTCCGTCTGCTGCAGCTCGTCCGCGTGCTCGCCGGTCACCAGGTACACGACGCGCTTGGCCACCGACACGGCGTGGTCGGCGAACCGCTCGTAGTAGCGGCCGAGCAGCGTCACGTCGACGGCCGTCTCGATGCCGTGCTTCCACCGGTCGTCCATCAGGTGCTGGAACAGCGTCCGGTGCAGCAGGTCCATCTCGTCGTCGTCCTGCTCCAGCTGGAGCGCCAGGTCGACGTCCTTGGTGATGATGACCTCACCGGCCTTCGCCATCAGGCGCTGCGCCAGCTGCCCCATCTGCAGGATGGTGGCGTGCAGGTCGTTCGGCACCGCGCGGTCCGGGAACCGCAGCCGCGTCAGCTTCGCCACGTGCTGGGCCAGGTCGCCCGAGCGCTCCAGGTCGGCGCTCATCCGCAGCGAGGTCACCACGATCCGCAGGTCCGTCGCCACCGGCTGCTGCCGGGCGAGCAGCGCGATGGCCCGCGCCTCCAGGTCGTGCTGGAGGTCGTCGATCTTCTGGTCGCCGGCGATCACGCTCTCCGCGAGCTTGAGGTCCGCGTCGAGCATCGCCGTCGTGGCGCGTCCGATCGCCGACCCGACGAGCCGGGCCATCTCGACCAGGCCCTCACCGATCGAATCCAGTTCCTCGTGGTACGCGTCCCGCATCGATGTCCCTCTCTACGCAATGCTCAGGGGTCCGGGTGGGGCTCGGCCCCACGTTCCCACGGTCCGGCCCGTACGCGTCCGGTTCCACCCCCTCACGTGAACCCGCACTTTCCCCCAGGTGAACTCTGGGCGACCCGGACCGCCACCTCCTCGGACCAAATGAACCACCCCCGTCTCCACGGTGAACTCTCGGCGACGACTGTTCGAGCAGCCGCTCGGACGGCTGGGAGAGTGTCCGTGACCCCGCATAACCTGGAGGGCATGGACGTGAACGCGGCGGTCGCCGCATTGGCCGCGATCGCCGGCGTGTGCACCGGCGTGATCGCCATGCTGGCGTTCCGCTGGAGCGAGCGCGACCAGGCGCGACCCACCCGGACCTCCCTGCACACCGACGCCGTGCTGCCGCCCGGTGTCGACACCGTGCTGTCCGTGCTGCGTTCCTCCGCGGTCGTCCTCGACGAGAGCGACTCCGTGGTGAAGGCCAGCTCGGCGGCGTACGCCCTCGGCCTGGTGAGGGGCGGGAAGCTGGCCGTCGAGCCCATGCTCAACATGGCCCGCGACACCCGCCGCGACGGCGAGATACGGCAGGTCGAGCTGGATCTGCCCCGGCGCGGCACGGGACGGGGCGAGGCCCTCGCGGTCTCCGCCCGGGTCGCCCCGCTCGGCTCGCGGCTCGTGCTGCTCCTGGTCGAGGACCTGACGGAGGCCCGCCGCATCGAAGCGGTACGGCGCGACTTCGTCGCGAACGTGAGCCACGAGCTCAAGACCCCCGTCGGAGCGCTCTCCCTGCTCTCCGAGGCCGTCATGGACGCCTCGGACGATCCCGAGGCGGTCACCCGCTTCGCCGGCCGCATGCAGATCGAGGCGACCCGGCTGACCAACCTGGTCCAGGAGCTCATCGACCTCTCGCGGGTGCAGAACGACGACCCGCTGGAGGACTCCGAGCCGGTGTCCGTGGAGGAACTGGTCGCCGAGGCGGTCGACCGGTCCCGGCACACCGCCTCCACCAAGCAGATCACCATGGCCTCCGGCGGAGCCGCGGGCCTGTACGTCTGGGGCAGCCGCGGCCAGCTCGCGGCGGCCCTCGGCAACCTCGTCGAGAACGCCGTCAACTACTCACCGGCCCGTACGCGGGTGGGCATCGCCGCCCGGCGCGTCGCGGCGCCGGGCGGGGACCTGATCGAGATCGCCGTGACCGACCAGGGCATCGGCATCTCGGAGAAGGACCGCGAGCGGATCTTCGAACGCTTCTACCGGGTCGACCCGGCCCGCTCCCGTGCCACCGGCGGTACGGGACTGGGGCTGGCCATCGTCAAGCACGTGGCCGCCTCGCACGGCGGGGAGGTCACCGTCTGGAGCACCGAGGGTCAGGGCTCCACCTTCACCCTGCGGCTGCCCGAGGCGGGCGCAGGACGGGACCGCAGGTCCGCCGCCGCTTCTTCTCCCACCCCCGATCTCATGACCGAACCGCTCCCTGCCCCGGAGGTCCTTCCGTGACCCGAGTGCTCGTCGTCGAGGATGAGGAATCCTTCAGCGACGCCCTGTCGTACATGCTCCGCAAGGAAGGCTTCGAGGTCGCCGTCGCGGCGACCGGGCCCGACGGTCTCGACGAGTTCGAGCGCAACGGGGCGGATCTCGTCCTCCTCGACCTGATGCTCCCCGGCCTGCCCGGCACCGAGGTGTGCCGCCAGCTGCGCGGCCGCTCGAACGTTCCGGTCATCATGGTGACCGCCAAGGACAGCGAGATCGACAAGGTCGTCGGCCTGGAGATAGGAGCCGACGACTACGTGACGAAGCCGTTCTCCTCGCGGGAGCTGGTGGCCCGCATCCGCGCGGTCCTGCGCCGCCGCGGCGAGCCGGAGGAGGTCACCCCGGCGGCCCTGGAGGCCGGCCCGGTCCGCATGGACGTCGACCGCCACGTGGTGACGGTCGCGGGCGGCAAGGTCGACCTGCCGCTGAAGGAGTTCGACCTGCTGGAGATGCTGCTGCGCAACGCGGGCCGCGTGCTGACCCGCATGCAGCTGATCGACCGGGTGTGGGGCGCGGACTACGTCGGCGACACCAAGACCCTCGACGTCCACGTCAAGCGCCTGCGCGCCAAGATCGAGCCGGACCCGGGCGCGCCCCGGTACCTGGTGACGGTCCGGGGCCTGGGCTACAAGTTCGAGCCGTAGACCGTACGGCGCGCCCCCGGCCCGGTCCGGGGGCGTGAGCGGCCACCGGTGACCGGGCGGCGAGCGGTGGCCGCGGTGCCGTCGACCGTCGCGGTACGCCGTGGGCGGTACGTGCCGGTGCCGGGCCCACGCCCGGGCCCGTCCCGTACCCCCGTCCGATCCGGACCGCCCGGCCCGTACCGTCCGCGCCCACGCAGAAGGGGCGCCCCCTCCCGGGGGCGCCCCTTCGCACGTACCGCTGCTCCGTCCGGCTCAGTGGCCGGACGCGTGGCTCGCCTCGCCCGACGGGGCGGACTCGCCGCCGTGCTCCGCGCCGTGCTCGCCGCCCGCCGTCGCCGAGGCGGTCGGGGTGGCCGACGGCGGGGCCGGGACCTCGCTGGGGCCGAAGCCCTTGTAGTAGCCGCTGCCCCGGACGACGAAGGCCTCCAGGGCCACGTCACCGGTCTTGCTGAGCTTGAAGACGACCTTCTGGGCGTCGCCGTTCTCGGCGGCCTCGGTGCCGTTCTCGATCACGGCGGTGGCGTTGCCCTCGCCACCGATCACGACGGAGCCGCCGGCCGGGACGGTGACCGGGCCGGTGCCCTCGGCGGGCTTCAGCTTCACGGTCGCGGTGGTACCGGGCAGCGTGATCGCGTCCAGGGTCTGGGCCTGGCGGCCGTTGTTGAAGACCGTGGCCGAGACGACGGCCGGGCCCTTCACACCGGGCGTCGGCTGGGTGATGACGACCGCGTTCTGGATCTTGACGTCGTCCACCGAGACGGCGGCGTTGTCCGGCCGGACGCCGAGCGTCTGTGCGTCGTTGCCCGCACCACAGGCGGACAGCGCGGCGATCGAGAACACGATGGCGGTGGCGGCGAGGGCGCCGCGTCGAAGGCTGCGGCTCACGGCGGCGGCAACTCCTAGGACGTACGGACGGGCTTAGGACTGTGGAGCTATGGACCGGCTCAGGGTGTGTCAGCGCGCTTAGGTTACCGACCCCTACTCTCCGTCCCGCACCCGACCCGCCCCTTCACGGGACGTGCCCCTCCCGCTCCCGGCACCGGGCCACCCGCACGCGCCGCCCGTGACGCCCCGCGGAGCTCCGGCCGGCGGCCCGCCGGCCGGTGGCCGGATCACGTCCCATTGACCCGCTGTTCACATATCCGCCTTGATCAATTCGGTGGCGGTCACCGCATTCTCATCGCCGCCCCACGCGAAAAACACCGGCCGGTAGCCGTTGATCAATTCGGGAATCACCGCCAGATGCACCCGTACGGGTGACCGATCCTCGAACGGAGTACGTGAAGAAGGCCACTCCGAACCGGACAAAACGGGTCATCGTCGCGCCTCCGGCAGCCTCCGCGTCCCTGTAACGTGCGCGTTTCTCTCTGTCCACGCAGCCGCTCCGACCTGCGAATACCCCCTTCCGGAAGCCCGCCGCAGCACGTCCGCATCGCTGTTGTCAAGCCCCGAGATATGCCCTGACCTGCGAAAACGCCATTCAGAAGAAGCTGTATCCGTGTTACCCTGGATAGCCACGGAAGGGGTACCTGTCACATGACGTTCAAGGTTGGCGACACCGTGGTCTATCCCCATCACGGGGCCGCGCTGATCGAGGCCATCGAAACTCGCCAGATCAAAGGCGTGGACAAGACCTACTTGGTGCTCAAGGTCGCGCAGGGCGACCTGACGGTCCGCGTGCCGGCGGACAACGCGGAGTTCGTCGGAGTGCGCGACGTGGTCGGGCAGGACGGGCTGGACCGGGTCTTCGAGGTGCTGCGCGCACCGTACGCAGAGGAGCCGACGAACTGGTCCCGTCGCTACAAGGCAAATCTCGAGAAGCTCGCCTCCGGCGACGTCATCAAGGTGGCCGAGGTCGTACGTGACCTGTGGCGGCGAGAGCGCGAGCGCGGTCTCTCCGCCGGTGAGAAGCGCATGCTGGCGAAGGCGCGTCAGATCCTGGTGAGCGAGCTGGCCCTCGCGGAGAACACCAACGAGGACAAGGCCGAGGCGCTCCTCGACGAGGTCCTCGCGTCCTGAGGCGCGCCGCGGGCGCGTCCCGGCACGTGCTCCTGGCGCGTCCCGGAAGCGCCCTCGTACGCGTTTCGCGAACAAGCGATGCCGCGGTGCCCGTCGGGCGTACTGTGATCCACACAGTGCCCCCGCCGGGCGCTGCGGCATGTCCGCGTCCGCACGGGGGGCGTACGCGGACCGTGAGCGCGACGGTACCCACACCGGCGCGGTCGCGTCCCGCCGCAGAAACCCGCACCCCCTGAACTGCTTCACGTACGAACCCCTGTGCCCGCGCGGCAACGCCTCGACCGTCGTCACGGAAAGGGCCCGGTCAAGGCGGCGCGTCCGGCACGGTGAGGCCATACCCATGTCGGCCGCGGAAACAAACCTGCCGGAGTGCAACCGATGTCAGACGAAGCGCGTCCCCGTCGTACCGCCGTGGTGATCCCGGCCGCCGGGCGGGGCGTACGCCTCGGCCCCGGCGCCCCCAAGGCGCTGCGCGCCCTGAACGGCACCCCCATGCTCATCCACGCCGTCCGGGCGATGGCCGCCTCGCGGGCGGTCTCCCTGGTCGTCGTGGTCGCGCCCCCCGAGGGCGCCACCGAGGTCAAGAACCTCCTCGACGCCCACGCCCTCCCCGAGAGGACCGACTACCTGGTCGTCCCCGGCGGCGAGACCCGCCAGGAGTCCGTGCGCCTCGGTCTCGACGCGCTGCCCGAGGGCATCACCACCGTCCTCGTCCACGACGCCGCCCGCCCCCTCGTCCCCGTCGACACGGTGGACGCCGTGATCGAGGCCGTACGGGACGGGGCCGTCGCGGTCGTCCCCGCGCTGCCGGTGGCCGACACCGTCAAGGAGGTCGAGCCGGCCGGGAAGCCCGGCGACCCCGAGCAGGTCGTCGCCACCCCGCCGCGCGCCCGCCTCCGCGCCGTCCAGACCCCGCAGGGCTTCGACCGCGACACGCTGGTGAACGCCCACGCCACCGTCGCGCTCACGGGGGAGGGCGCCACGGACGACGCCGGCATGGTCGAGAAGCTCGGCGCGCCCGTCGTCGTCGTGCCCGGCCACGAGGAGGCGTTCAAGGTGACCCGCCCGCTCGACCTCGTGCTCGCCGAGGCCGTACTCGCCCGCAGGAGGGCCAACGATGGCTTCTGACCAGCTCCCCCTCGTCCCCCGCACCGGCATCGGCACCGATGTCCACGCCTTCGAGGAGGGCCGCGAGCTCTGGTGCGCCGGCCTGCTCTGGGAGGACGAGCGGTACGGGCTCGCCGGGCACTCCGACGGCGACGTGGCCGCCCACGCCGCCTGCGACGCCCTCTTCTCCGCCGCCGGCATCGGCGACCTCGGCGCCCACTTCGGCACCTCCCGCCCGGAGTGGTCCGGTGCCTCCGGCGTCACCCTCCTCGCCGAGGCCGCCCGCATCGTCCGCGCCGAGGGCTACGAGATCGGCAACATCGCCGTCCAGGTCGTCGGGGTCCGCCCGAAGATCGGCAAGCGCCGCGACGAGGCCCAGAAGGCGCTGAGCGACGCCGCCGGCGCCCCCGTCTCCGTCTCCGGCACGACCACCGACGGACTCGGCCTGACCGGCCGCGCCGAGGGCCTCGCCGCCCTCGCGACCGCACTGGTGTACCGCGTACGGCCGGACGGGCGGTGAAAAACGTGTCCCGCGACCGGGAATCGGTCGCGGGGCACTGTCGCCCGCCCACTACCCTGGACCCCGTGACTATTCGCCTGTACGACACCAGCGCCCGGCAGATCCGTGACTTCACCCCGCTCACGCCGGGCTGCGTCTCGATCTACCTGTGTGGCGCGACCGTGCAGGCCGCCCCGCACATCGGGCACATCCGCTCCGGCCTGAACTTCGACATCATGCGCCGCTGGTTCGAGTACCGCGGCTACGACGTCACCTTCGTCCGGAACGTCACCGACATCGACGACAAGATCATCGCGAAGGGCGCCGACCAGGGCCGCCCCTGGTGGGCCATCGGCTACGAGAACGAGCGGGCCTTCAACGCGGGCTACGACGCCCTCGGCTGCCTGCCGCCCACCTACGAGCCGCGCGCCACCGGGCACGTCCCCGAGATGATCGAGATGATGCGCGGGCTCATCGAGCGCGGCCACGCCTACGAGGCCGACGGCAGCGTCTACTTCGACGTGCGCTCCTTCCCCGGCTACCTCCAGCTGTCCAACCAGGACCTCGACGACCTGCGGCAGCCCGCCGAGGAGGGCATCACCGGCAAGCGCGACCCCCGCGACTTCGCCATGTGGAAGGCGACCAAGCCCGGCGAGCCCGACTGGGAGACGCCGTGGGGCCGCGGCCGCCCCGGCTGGCACCTGGAGTGCTCGGCCATGGCCCACAAGTACCTGGGCTCCGCCTTCGACATCCACGGCGGCGGCCTGGACCTGATCTTCCCCCACCACGAGAACGAGATCGCCCAGGCCAAGGCCTTCGGCGACGACTTCGCCCGGTACTGGGTGCACAACGCCTGGGTCACCATGAGCGGCGAGAAGATGTCGAAGTCGCTGGGCAACAGCGTGCTCGTCTCCGAGATGGTCAAGAACTGGCGCCCGATCGTCCTGCGCTACTACCTCGGAACCCCGCACTACCGCTCCATGATCGAGTACAGCGAGGAGTCCCTGCGCGAGGCCGAGGCCGCCTTCGCCCGCATCGAGGGCTTCGTCCAGCGCGTCACCGAGAAGGCCGGGCGGACCGTCGCCCCCGCCGCCGAGGTGCCGCCGGCCTTCGCCGAGGCCATGGACGACGACCTCGGCGTCCCGCACGCCCTCGCGATCATCCACACCACCGTCCGCCAGGGGAACAGCGCCCTGGCCGCCGACGACAAGGACGAGGCCATCGCCCGCCTCGCCGAGGTCCGCGCCATGCTCGGCGTCCTCGGCCTGGACCCGCTCGACCCGCACTGGGCCGACGAGTCCGGCGGCGGCGAGGAACTCCACGGCGTCGTCGACACCCTCGTACGGGTCGTGCTCGAGCAGCGCGAGTCGGCCCGCGAGCGCAAGGACTGGGCGACCGCGGACGCGATCCGCGACCAGCTCAACCGGTCCGGCCTCGCCGTCGAGGACGGACCCGACGGCCCCCGCTGGACGCTGGGCAACCGCTAGACCGCTGATGAATGTGCCGTCCGGGGCCCCGGACGGCACACTTCACTTACAGGCTTCACTTACGCAGTAGAGGAAACAGGTAGTCATGGCCGGGAACAGCCAGCGCAGGAACCGCCGTACGTCCAACAAGAAGGGTGCGACGGTCGGCAGCGGTGGCAAGCGGCGCCGCTCCCTCGAAGGCAAGGGCCCGACGCCCAAGGCCGAGAACCGCAAGGGCCACAAGGCCTATCGCGTCTCCAACGCGATGGCCCGCAACGCGGCCAAGCGCAAGCCCATCGCCCGCCGCGGCGGCAAGGGCCAGTCGGAGATGGTCGTCGGCCGCAACCCGGTCTTCGAGGCGCTGCGCGACGGCGTGCCCGCCACCACGCTCTACGTCCAGCAGTTCATCGACAACGACGAGCGGGTGCGCGAGGCCCTGAGCCTGGCCACCGGCCGCGGCAACATCAACATCATGGAGGCGCCGCGCCCCGAGCTGGACCGGATGACGAACGGCCTGAACCACCAGGGCCTCGTCCTCCAGGTCCCGCCCTACGAGTACGCGCACCCGGAGGACCTGGCCGCGGCCGCCTTCGACGACCACGAGGACCCGCTGATCGTGGCCCTCGACGGCGTCACCGACCCGCGGAACCTCGGCGCCGTCGTCCGTTCCGTCTCCGCCTTCGGCGGCCACGGCGTGGTCGTCCCCGAGCGGCGCGCCGCCGGCATGACCGCCGGTGCCTGGAAGACCTCGGCCGGCACCGCCGCCCGCACCCCGGTCGCCCGCGCCACCAACCTGACCCGCTGCCTGGAGCAGTACCAGAAGGCGGGCCTGACCGTGGTCGGCCTCTCCGCCGACGGCGACACCGAGGTCCACGAGCTGGAGGCGCTCGAAGGCCCCGTCGTCATCGTCGTCGGGTCCGAGGGCAAGGGCCTCTCCCGGCTCGTCGGCGAGACCTGCGACTTCCTCGTCCGCATCCCGATGCCGGGCGGCGCCGAGTCGCTGAACGCCGGTGTCGCCGCCGGTGTCGTGCTCTACGAGGCGGCCCGCCGCCGCATGGGCTGACACCGGCCACGCCGCAACCACCCGGCCCCGGCCATGGCGTGATCTTGACGGGTCTCGGACATTTCCGAGCTGTCAAGGCAGTGTCCTAAACCCAGATCACTCGGTTAGATGAGTGTGGACACCAGAACGCCCCGGCCGGGGTTCGACGATCAGCCCGCGCTGAGCATGGTCAAGGTGGATTCCGATCCCGCCCAGGTGATCGTGAACCACGCCAGCTTCCGTGTGCGGCTCGCGCCGGCCCAGCAGCCGAAGTTCGCCGCGAACCCGCGCGTCGCCGCGCTCGCCCGAGCGGGAGGGGCCCCCGGCGCGGGAGCGCCGCGCCGCCGCCCCGTCGTGTGGACCGGGAAGTCCGCCCCCGGGACGACCGGACTCCTCCAGGCCGTCCGCGAGTCCTCGGCCGCCGCGGGCGCCGTCTCCACCCTGGAGCCGGCCACCACCCAGGCCATCCCGCGCGTCGACACCACCATGCCCACCCCCGTGGTGCCAGGCGAGCACGCACCCCTGTTGCCTCCGATGCGCCGGGCCGAGGGCGCCTACGACGACATGTACGAGCTGCGGCCCGGGACGCCGGAGCCGTACGGGGACGGGGACGGGCCCGGCGCCCGGCCCCCGCAGCGGCCCGGCCCCGACGCCGTCCGGCACGCCTACTACCCGGGCCGCCGGATGAACCTGGGCGTCGTCCTGCTCCCGCTGCGCGTCTTCCTCGGCTTCATCTCCGTCTACGCCGGCATGGGCAAGCTCTCCGACCCCGTCTACTTCGACGGCGGCGAGCGCGGCTCCATGGTCAAGTGGCTGAATTCGCTCCACCCGTGGCCCATGGCCGAGCCGCTGCGGGACTTCGCCCTCCAGCACCCCGTCGGCGCCGGCCTCACCGTCGCCTTCCTCCAGGTCGTCGTCGGCGTCCTCACCGTCCTCGGCCTCTGGCAGCGGGTGGCGGCGGTCGGCGGCGCCCTGCTCTCCGCGGCGCTGATCCTCACCGTCAGCTGGAAGACCGTCCCCGTCTACGAGGCGCCCGACTTCATCTTCCTGGCCGCCTGGTCGCCGCTGATCATCGCGGGCGCCCCCGTCTACTCCGTCGACGGCCGCCTCGCCGGCGAGGCCTGGCGCACCCTCGGCCCCCGCGCGGAGATCTGGGACCTGCGCCGCCGCGTCCTGCGCCGCGGCCTCCTCGCCGCCTCCGTCGTCGTGGGCCTGACGCTCCTCGTCGGCTCCGTCCTCGGCGGCGCCGTCCGCTCCACCGAGACGGTCACCGTCCCCGGCCCCAACGACGACCCGATCAACCACCTGCCCGGCCGCCCGCTCCCCACCGAGCCCCCGCGCGACACCCCCTCCAGCACGCCCCCGTCCCGGCCCACCCCGTCCGCGAGCACCGAGCCGCCCCGCGAGGAGCGCCGCGCGACGGAGGCGGCGGAGGAGGAGACCGCCCGGCCGACCGAGACCAGCCGCGAGCCCACCCGGACGGAGGAACGGCGGCCGTCCGCCACCACCGACTCCACCAGCGGCGGCGGCACCGCGAGCCGTACCCCCACCGAGTCCCGCCCGGCGCCCCCGCCGTCCACCAGCGACGCCCCGTCCACGACGGGCGGCACGACCGGTGGCGGCGACGGCGGATCGACCGGCTCGACGGGCGAGGAGACCCCGCCCGAGGACACGAGCACGGGCGGCGGCGCCCGCAACCCGATCGGCGGCCTGCTGGGCTGACGGGCCGGGCCCCGGACACGGAGGAGGGCGGCACCGCGCGGAGACGCGGTGCCGCCCTCTGTGGTGCGGTCCTTTGTGGCGGCGTACGGGCTCGCGTACGCGGCTCTGGGCCGGGCGCAGGCGACAGGGCTCGGGTACGGCTCCGGGGGCCGGCGCGGGGCCTGGGTACGGCTCCCGGGGCGGGCTCAGGAGCTCTGGGTGGCGAGTTCCTTGGCGGCCTCGGTGAGGTCCTTCGCGGTGTCGATGGCCCTCCAGTACGCCCCCTGGGGCAGCGGGAAGCCGGCGAGGCGCCGCTCGCGCGCCAGGCGGGGGAAGGTGGTCCGCTCGTGGTCACCGAGGTCGGGCAGCAGGTCCGTGAAGGCCGCGGAGAAGACGTACACGCCGGCGTTGATGAGGAACGGCGACGGCGGTGCCTCGATGAAGTCGGTGATGTGCCCGAAGGTGTCGGTCTCGACGGCGCCCCACGGGATGCGGGGACGGGCGAGGGCCAGAGTGGCGGTGGCGTCCCGCTCGGCGTGGAAGGCGGCCATCTCACGCAGGGAGAAGCGGGTCCAGATGTCGCCGTTGGTGGCGTACCAGGGCTCGTCGGGCGCGGGCAGGTGGCGGGCGGCGTACTTGAGGCCGCCACCGCGTCCCAGGGGCTCGGTCTCGACGACCGTCGTCACCTTCAGGGGCAGTTCGGCGTCCCGGAGCCACTCCTGGAGCACCTCGGCGAGATGACCGCAGGAGATGACCACATCGGTCACGCCTTCGGCGGCCAGCCAGGAAAGCTGATGGCCGATGATCGGGGTCCCGGTACCCGGGATCTCGACCATCGGCTTGGGGCGGTCGTCGGTGTAGGGGCGCAGTCGCGAGCCCTGGCCGCCCGCCAGGACCACGGCCTGCGTCGGAGTGGTGTGCATACGGGGAACGATAGGGCTCCCGTACGCGCGCAGGCGCTCAGTTCGCCGACTCAGCCGGCGCGCATCACGCCGGACGCGTACGAGGTGTCGCAGACCGGGCGGGAGAAGGACTGGGCGCGGGTCGGACCGTAGTGCTCGACGGCGGCACGGCCGAGGGCACGGGCGATCGACATGCAGTGCTTGGCGAGCGAGGGCCGGTTCTCCACCGCGCGCTGGAGGTGGGTCAGGGCGACGCCCGGGTCCTTCTCCTGGAGCTCAGCGAGGAGCTGGTCACGGAGGACGTCCTGCGGGGCACGGGACTTCGCGCGCGAGGAGACCTCGGAGGAGGAGGCCGTCAGCATCTGGGTCGTGGGGTCCTGGCCGGCCCACGGAACGGCGGACACCGCGAGCGTTCCCGAGAGCACCAGGACGACGGGCAGGACGAGGGCGAGAGAGCGGCCGATTCGGCGGGCAGTGTGCGTCACGGAGGCGAGCGTAGCGCTCGGTAGTGACAGGGAGACATTTAGTCACTCTCGCGGGGGATCGTTCGACGTGGTTTTTCGAATTCCGTGTTGACGCCGAGAAGCCCTGCGGGCCCCGAATGCCGGGGTTTTCCTGGGTACGCCCATTTAAACGGACGGCCCCGCATCCGTGGCGGATGCGGGGCCGTCCGGCCGCCCGGTGGGGCGGTCAGCCGCTGAGGCGCTCGCCCGTGGAGGTCGAGAACACGTGCAGCTCGCCGGCGCGCGGCACGACGTGCAGCGTGGAGCCCTTGGCGGGCACGTCACGGCCGCCGACGCGGACCACCAGATCCTTGTCCTCGCCGTCGACGCGGGTGGAGCCGTACACGAAGCCGTCGGAGCCGAGCTCCTCGACGACGTTCACGGTCACCGCGAGGCCGTCCTTGCCGGTCGGGCCCGAGACGTCGAAGTGCTCGGGGCGGACGCCGACCGTCACCGTGGTGTCGCCCTTGGCGGAGGCGGCGGCGATGGCGTCGCGCGAGACGGGGACGACGCTGTTGCCGAACTTCACGCCGCCGTCGGTGATCGGGACCTCGATCAGGTTCATGGCGGGGGAGCCGATGAAGCCGGCGACGAAGAGGTTGGCGGGCTTGTCGTACATGTTGCGCGGGGAGTCGACCTGCTGGAGCAGACCGTCCTTCAGCACGGCGACGCGGTCGCCCATGGTGAGGGCCTCGGTCTGGTCGTGGGTGACGTAGACCGTGGTGATGCCGAGGCGGCGCTGCAGGCTCGCGATCTGCGTACGGGTCGAGACGCGGAGCTTGGCGTCGAGGTTCGACAGCGGCTCGTCCATGAGGAAGACCTGCGGCTCCCGCACGATCGCCCGCCCCATCGCCACACGCTGCCGCTGACCGCCGGAGAGCGCCTTGGGCTTGCGGTCCAGGTACTGGGTGAGGTCGAGGATCTTCGCGGCCTCCTCCACCTTGGCGCGGATCTCGGCCTTGTTGACGCCGGCGATCTTGAGCGCGAAGCCCATGTTGTCGGCGACGGTCATGTGCGGGTACAGCGCGTAGTTCTGGAACACCATGGCGATGTCCCGGTCCTTCGGCGGCAGGTGCGTGACGTCCCGGTCACCGATGCGGATGGCGCCCGAGTTGACGTCCTCGAGGCCGGCGAGCATGCGCAGCGAGGTCGACTTGCCACACCCGGAGGGCCCGACGAGGACGAGGAACTCGCCGTCGGCGATCTCGATGTCGAGCTGGTCGACGGAGGGCTTGTCGGCGCCCGGGTAGGTGCGGGTCGCCTTGTCGAAGGTGACAGAAGCCATGGTGATGTATCCCTTCACCGGCAGGAACGTGCCGGACGATCCGAGTAAAGGAAGGATTGAGGTCTAGTCCACCAGGGTGAACTCCAGGCGACGCTACCTCCCCGGACCCGTTCTGTCAGTAGGCGCGGGGTGGTGAGATTTCCGACCGCCGGAGGGACGGGGTTGGTTACACTTCACTCGCTGCCTCCTTAGCTCAGCTGGCCAGAGCACCGCTCTTGTAAAGCGGGGGTCGTCGGTTCGAACCCGACAGGGGGCTCCAGGTAGGAAACGCGAAGACCCCCGACCGATCTTGGTCGGGGGTCTTCGACATCCACGGGTGACATCAACGGCGACGG